>JAWWCG010000449.1:0-3848 GCA_033720555.1 Kiloniellales bacterium
GGCGGGGTCCTGCGCCGCGACCGTCATCGTGGTCCACGGCCCGGCGAAGGCGAGCACCAGACAGTCGCCGTCCTGGCGGCGCTCCAGGCGCGCGCGCTGGCTCATGCGGCAGGCGCCGCCATGGGCGCGGCGGGCCCACGGTCGATCAAGGCAGGCGGCATGGCCATGTTCGCACGGCTTGCCCGGGTTCCGGCTGCTGGCACCTCAAGACCATGCCCTAAGTCTAGTGAAAGTAAAGCCAAATAAAAGCCGGGTCACGAGGGCGTGTTTTCCCTGGATCGATTGCCGGCCGGCCGGCCGCCCCAGTAGTCCCAGGCGGCCAGGAGCTCGGCGCGGTGGCCGGCGGCCGCCTCGGCGCCGCGATCGGCGCCGCGATAGCGCCCGAGCGCGCGCAGGAGCTGGAAGAATCCCGGCCCGGGGACGCCGTTTTGCGCCCGGCCCACGGCGCACGCGGCGAGCAGCGGCCGGCCGGCCGCGTGGTCCTCGCGGATCAGCGCCTCGAGCAGGCCGGTCAGACGCTGGATCCGCCGCGGCGGCGCCACGCCGGCCAAGTCGGCCAGGTCGTGATAGCTCGCGGTTCGCCGCTCGGCCGCCAGCTCGATCAGGCGCGCCCGCACGGCGCTTTCGAGGTCATCCATGGTCCGCTCTTCCGGCCGCGGCCAGGCGCTCCGGCGGCCGCGCGGCGGGCGCCGCGACAGCGCAGTTGAGCCGCCTTTGGCCAGGGTATAGGTTGCCGGCAGAAAAGAGATCCGGGGACATAGAGACTGACATAGAGACTAGGGGACCCATGATGGAGACGATCAACCATTATATCGGCGGCCGCATCGTCGAGGGAACCAGCGGGCGGCATGGCGATGTCTACAATCCGGCCTTGGGCGAGCTGATCCGACGGGTCGCGTTCGCCGACGAGGGCGAGCTCGACGCCGCGGTCGGCGCGGCGAACGAGGCGTTTCCCGCCTGGGCCGCGACGCCGCCGCTCCGCCGGGCCCGGGTCCTGTTCCGCCTGAAGGACCTGATCGAGCAGCAGATGGACGATCTGGCCGCCGCGATCACCGAGGAGCACGGCAAGACGATCGACGACGCCAAGGGCTCGATCACCCGCGGCCTCGAGGTGGTCGAGTTCGCCTGCGGCATCCCCCATCTCCTCAAGGGCGAGTTCTCCGAGGACGTCGGCCGGGGCGTCGACAGCTATTCCGTGCGCCATCCCCTCGGCGTGGTGGCGGGCATCACGCCGTTCAACTTTCCCGCCATGATCCCCTTGTGGATGTCGCCGGTCGCGATCGCCTGCGGCAACTGCTTCATCCTCAAGCCGTCGGAGAAGGATCCCTCGTTCTCGCTGCTCCTGGCCGAGCTTTACAAGCAGGCCGGGCTGCCCGACGGCGTGTTCAACGTCGTTCAGGGCGACAAGGTGGCGGTCAACGCGATCCTCGCCCACCCCGGTATCCAGGCGGTCAGCTTCGTCGGCTCGACGCCGATCGCGGAGCACATCTATCACACCGGATGCGCGCACAATAAGCGCGTCCAGGCGCTCGGCGGCGCCAAGAACCACATGGTCATCCTGCCCGACGCCGACATGGACCAGGCGAGCGACGCCATCATGGGCGCCGCCTACGGCTCGGCCGGCGAGCGCTGCATGGCGGTCTCGGTGGCGGTCGCCGTCGGCGACCCGGTGGCCGACAGCCTGATCGAGAAGCTCTCGCCCCGGGTGCGCGCGCTCAAGGTCGGGCCGGGCAACGACCCGGAGACCGAGATGGGCCCGCTCAACACCAAGGAGCACTTCGACAAGGTGATGGGCTTCATCGACCAGGGTGTCAAGGAAGGCGCTGAGCTGGTGGTCGACGGCCGCGGCCTCAGTCTGCAGGGCTACGAGAACGGCTACTTCATGGGCGGCTCGATCTTCGACCGGGTGACCACCGACATGGAGATCTACAAGCACGAGATCTTCGGCCCGGTGCTCTCGGTGGTGCGTGCACCCGACTACGACGCCGCGCTCGGCATGATCAACGCCCACGAGTTCGGCAACGGCACGGCCATCTTCACCCGGGACGGCGACGCCGCCCGGCACTTCGCCAACAGCGCCCAGATCGGCATGGTCGGCATCAACGTGCCGATCCCGGTGCCCATGGCCTTCCACAGCTTCGGCGGCTGGAAGCGCTCGCTGTTCGGCGACCACCACATGCACGGGCCCGAGGGCGTGCGGTTCTATACCAAGCTGAAGACCATGACCGCGCGCTGGCCGACCGGCATCCGCGCCGGCGCCGACTTCTCGATCCCGACCAT
The DNA here is from genome assembly GCA_033720555.1 of Kiloniellales bacterium. Taxonomy (GTDB): domain Bacteria; phylum Pseudomonadota; class Alphaproteobacteria; order Kiloniellales; family JAKSDN01; genus CALJXB01. The sequence goes on from JAWWCG010000449.1 coordinate 2,281, forward strand.
GTGAGGCCGCCCCGCCCCCCGGCGATCTCGCCGATCTCGCCGATCTCGCCGGCTGCCGGGGGCGGGGCGCCGGCGAGGTCGGCGGCGCCGGGGCGCGGTCCACCCCCTCGCCGTGGGCGGCGCAGGCGAGGCGGGCGGACTTAGCGCCAAAACAATCTTGTTTTGTTCGCATATTTAGAAGTTCTTAACACTCTTGCTGCAATTTCGTGGCCCGCCAGATCGCGTAAGGCCACGCATGCAAGGGTTTGCCCAGCGATGACGACTCCCCTGCCGTCGAGAACCTCTCGTTCCCGCCGCCTCGCAGCCGCGCGCCGTGCGCTCGGCGCCCGGGCGCTCCGGCGCTTCGGCAAAGACACTTTCGGCGGCGTCATGATCTATGTCGGGCTGGCGATGCCGGTGCTGCTGGGGGTTTCCGGCCTGGCCGTCGACGGTTCGATCTGGCTGGCCAACAAGCGCAGCATGCAGGCGACCGCCGACGCCGCGGCCTATTCCGCCGCGCTGGAGATGACGCGGATCAACGACGACGGCCTGGCCAAGTCGCGCGCCATCGCCGACGCCGCGGAAAACCAGTACAACGCCGCCGCGGGCGATATCATCCAGATCAACTCGCCGCCGCTCTACGGCGCCTATTCCGGCAACAACGCGGCCTTCGAGGCGATCGTGTCGCGGCCCTCGCCGTCGTTCCTGTCGCGGCTGATCCACGGCGAGCAGGTCACCGTGAGCGCGCGGGCGGTCGCCATCGTCGCCAACCCGGGCGGCACGCCCTGCGTCCTGGCGCTCGACTCCTTCATGCAGGACGCCATCAAGATCAACAACGGCACCATGAACACCGGCGGCTGCCGGGTGCAGGCCAATTCGACCGACCCCTGGGCGCTGCACAACTACAGCGGCGGGATCATGGAGGCGGACAAGATCAACTTGGTCGGCGGCTATCTCGATCAGGGCTCCATGTCGAGCACGCCGACCACCGGGATGCTCCCCGTGCCCGACCCCTTCGCCGGCATCCCGACGCCGAGCGTCGGCGGCTGCGACTACACCGACCTCTCTTTCTCGAACGGCTACCACTATCTGCCCGAGGGCACCTACTGCGGCGGCATCTCCATTTCCGGCAAGGCGGAGGTCGAGTTCGGCCCGGGAACCCACGTGATAACCGGAGGGTCCCTCAAGACGACGGGCAATCAGGCGACCGTGACGGGCGACGACGTCACGATCTACACCGACGGCGACTCGACCATCGAGATCGGCGGCAACGGCGTGGTCGATCTCAAGGCGCCGACGTCGGGCAACTATGCCGGCATGTTGTTCTTCGGCGACCCCGAGGCGCCGCCGTCGACCAGCCACATGGTCACCGGCAACGCGAACATGCTCTACGAGGGCTTCATGTACTTCCGCACCGCCGAGCTGAAGATCAACGGCAACGGCAACGGCGAGGCCTCCAACTACATGGGCGCGGTCGCTCGCACCATCCGCTTCGGCGGCAACGGCGAGATGATGTTCCAGTACGACCCGACCAGCCCGGGCGTGCCGATCATCGCCGGCGGCTCGACGGTCGCCATGGTGGAGTAGCC
>JAWWCG010000450.1:0-3815 GCA_033720555.1 Kiloniellales bacterium
GATCTGGCGCTGCGCGATCAGCCCGGTCAGCGCGGCCGCCGCCGCGGCCACCAGCCAGAAGCCGAGGCCCAAGGCGAGGCCGACCGCCAGCACGGCCAGCAGCAGGCCGAGCCCGAGGCCGGTGAGGGCGTCCGGCGGCGCCGGCCGGCCGGCGGTCCCGGCGAGGCCGTCGTCGCGCGCCGGGACCAGCACCAACATGGCCGGCGACAGGAGGCCGCGCGACAGGCCGTGCGCGGCGATCAGCGCGGCGCCCATCGCTTCCGGCGTGGCGAGCGCGGCGAGGGCCGCGGCGCGCAGGCCGATCGACAGGACCACGGCCAGGACGCCATAGGTGCCGATCCGGCTGTCGCGCATGATCGCGAGCTTGCGGCTGCGCTCCGCGGCGCCGCCCCAGCCGTCGGCGACGTCGGCCAGGCCGTCTTCGTGCAGCGCGCCGGTGATCCAGATCGTCGCCGCAAGGATCAGCAACGCGGCCGGCCAGGGCGGCAGGCCGAGCCCGTTCATGGCGATCCAGCCGACCAGGGCGCCGACCACGCCGACCACCAGCCCGACCAAGGGCGCCAGGCGCAGCGCCCGCGCCAGGCCGGCGGGCGCGGTGGCCGGACGGTCGGGGACCGGCAGGCGCGTGAGAAAGCCGTAAATCAGCACGAAGTCCCGCTGATACGACGAGAGGAGGGCGAGGAGGGTCGACATGGCTGGCCTGCGGGACGCGATTGATCCTGGTTTCGGACCGCCGGTTATAGGACAGTTGCGGCCCCGAGCAAATGCTCGGGCGAACGGCTACCACCCATCTCAGACCGGCTCTTGGAGGCGCAATGACGGCGCAGTCCCCTCCCGCCAGCCTCGATGAAATCCGCGCCCTGCTGCGCGAGCTGCCGGGACCGGACCTGGCGGCCGGGGCCGAGGCGGCCGAGCGCCAGGCGCAATTGACCAAGCCGGCCGGCTCGCTCGGCCGGCTGGAAGAGCTGGCGGCCTGGCTCGCCACTTGGCAAGGTCGCCACCCGCCGCAGGTCGAACGGCCCTACACGGCCGTCTTCGCCGGCAATCACGGGATCGCCGCGCGGGGCGTCTCCGCCTATCCCGCGGCCGTGACCAGGCAGATGGTGCAGAACTTCATCGACGGCGGCGCGGCGGTCAACCAGCTCTGCCAGCTCGCCGGCGCCGATCTCCGGGTCTACGAGCTGGCGCTCGACGAGCCGACCCGCGACTTCACCGAGGGCCCGGCCATGGCGGAGGCGGAGTGCGCGCGCGCCTTGGCCTACGGCATGATGGCGGTCGAGGACGGAATCGACGTCCTGGCCCTCGGCGAGATGGGGATCGGCAATACGACCAGCGCCGCCGCCATCTGCTGCGCGCTCTTCGGCGGCGAGGCCGCCCAATGGGTCGGCCGCGGCACCGGAATCGACGACCAGGGCCTGGCGCGCAAGACCGCGGCGGTGGACCGAGCCGTGGCCGCGCACCGCCCGGCCATGAGCGATCCCTTCGAGGTGCTGCGCTGCCTCGGCGGCCTGGAGATCGCCGCCATCGCCGGGGCCGTCATGGCGGCCCGCCTGGCGCGCACGCCGGTGGTGCTCGACGGCTACGCCTGCACCGCCGCCGCGGCCGTGCTGCACGCGGCGGACCCGCACGCCCTCGACCATTGCGTGGTGGCGCACCGCTCGGCGGAGCCGGGACACGCGCGCCTGCTCGAACGGCTCGGCAAGGCGCCGCTGATCGACCTGGGCCTGCGGCTCGGCGAGGCGTCGGGCGCCATGCTCGCGGTGCTCCTGCTGAAGGCGGCCTGCGCCTGCCACTGCGGCATGGCGACCTTCGAGGAAGCCGGCGTCAGCGGACCCGCCTAGGCCGACGGCGCTCCGAGACGCGCGTTAACGGCGGGTTAGCACAAACCGGGGCATAGCTTGCGGCACGCCAGGCGGGCGGCTTTCAGGTCGGTTCGCCGCCGCGGCCAAGCGCCTGACGCCGCCGCTGCGAAAATGGTAGACTTGAGCCGGCGCACGCGCCTCGGCGCCGGCCGAGCGGTCCCCATCGGACAGTGTGTGTCGGACAGTGTGTGTCGGGCAGTGCGCGTCGCCCAGTCCGTGTCGCCCAGTCCGTGTCGAGCGGGAGTTGGCTTTGAGCATCTTGTCTCCCAGGCGCTATTTCCGGCCCGCCGAGCCGTCGCGGGTGCCCGAGGGCTGCGCGGTCTATGCGGTGGGCGACATTCATGGCCGGCTCGACCTGCTCGAGCGCATGCACGAGCTGATCGAGGCCGATGCCGTCAAGCGGCAGGCCGCGCGCACCGTGGTCGTCTACGTCGGCGACTACGTCGACCGGGGGCCCGAGTCCCGCGGCGTGGTGGACCTGCTGATCCAGCAGCCGCTGCGAAACCGCGTTCCGGGGCTCGAAAGCGTGACCCTGATCGGCAATCACGAGGCCTTCCTGCTGAAGTTCCTGGACGACCCGCAGATCGCCGGCACCTGGCTGATGAACGGCGGCGACGCCACCTTGCGCAGCTATGGCGTCGATCCCTGGCAGATCACCCAATCCGACAATTTCGCGCAGGACCTGCGCCAAGCCTTCGCCGACGCCCTGCCGCCGGACCACTTGGCGTTCTACCGCGGCCTGCGGCTGTCTCACGAGGAGGGCGACTACCTCTTCGTGCACGCGGGCGTGCGCCCGGGAATCGCCCTCGACCAGCAGAAGTCCGAGGACCTGATGTGGATCCGCGACGACTTCCTCGGCTCGAGCGAGGATTTCGGCCGGATCGTCGTCCACGGGCACACCCCGCAGCGCAGCCCGCAAAGCCGGAGCAACCGCATCGGCATCGACACCGGCGCGGTCTACGGCGGCAAGCTGACGAGCCTGGTGCTCGAGGGCGCCGAGCGGCGCTTCCTGCAAGTGTGAGCGGACCGCCCGGCGCCGGCCCAGAGCCGGCCGAGAGCCGGACGCGAGTCGGATGCCAGCCGGATGGAAAAAGAGCCGGCCCGTCGCGAAGCGGGCCGGCCCTAACTCTTAGGCCTTAGCGTTAGGCCTGAAAGACGCGAGCGAGGCGTCGCGCGGTTCAGGCCGCGCTGCGGTCGACGCCCAGCGCGCTGGTCAGCTTGTCGAGCACGTTCTGGGGCGAGGACTCGCCGTAGGGATCGAGCTCGCAGTTGTCCGAGAAGCCCGGCTCCTCGAACCAGGTCTCGACGATGCCGTCGTCGACGACGGCGGCGTAGCGCCACGAACGCATGCCGAAGCCCAAGTTGTCCTTGCAGACCAGCATGCCCATCTTGCGGGTGAACTCGCCCGAGCCGTCGGGGATCAGCTTCACGTTCTTGAGGCCCTGCTGCTTGCCCCAGGCGTTCATGACGAAGGCGTCGTTGACCGAGATGCAGTAGATCTCGTCGATCCCCTTGGCCTGGAACTCGCCGTGGAGCTTCTCGAAATCGGGCAACTGATAGGTCGAGCAGGTGGGCGTGAAGGCGCCCGGGAGGGAAAACAGGACCACGCGCTTGCCCTTGAAGTAGTCGTCCGTGGTCCGCGACTCCCAGCGGTAGGGGTTGGGGCCGCCGACGGACTCGTCGCGCACGCGGGTCTTGAAGGTGACGGGGGGAAGCTGTCTGCCGATCATGAGTCTCTGTCCTTCGTCGTGAGTGTGCCTGGCCTAGATTCAGATAAGTCTCTTTGTAGGAGAGGCTTATCCTGCGAATTCGTATCATTCCAATATATGTTGCAGCGCACAATCGTCAAGGCCGCGGCGGAGATTTTTCGCGGCGGCACCCTACCCAGACGCCGAAAGATCGGACGTCAGGTGGCGTCCAGAGCATTTTCCACTCACGTGGAATCGCACCGGC
>JAWWCG010000451.1:0-3815 GCA_033720555.1 Kiloniellales bacterium
ACCGGGCGACCCTTGATCAGCTCGGTCATGAGCGAGGCCGAGGCCATGGAGATGGCGCAGCCCTTGCCCTCGAAGGCGGCGTCGGCGACGGTCCCGTCGGGGTCCAGCTTGAGGTAGATGGTCAGCATGTCGCCGCACATCGGATTATTGCCGTCGGCCTGGCAGGTCGCGTCGGCGAGCGCGCGGTTGTTGCGCGGATGGGTGCCGTGGTCGAGGATCACTTCCTGATAGAGCTGGCGCAGTTCGTCGAGCATCAGCCGAAGAACTCCTTCACGAGCATGAGGCCCTCGGCCAAACGGTCCACCTCCTCGCGGGTGTTGTAGAGGCCGAAGGAGGCCCGCGCCGTAGCGTCCAGGCCGAAGCGGTCCATGGTGGGTTCGGCGCAATGGTGGCCGGCGCGCACCGCGACGCCGGCGCGGTCGAGAATGGTGCCGATGTCGTGGGCGTGGGCGCGGCCGAGGGTGAAGGAGATGATCGCGGCCTTGTCCTCGGCGGTGCCGACGATCTCCAGCCCCTCGATCGCCGACAGCTTCGCCGTGGCGTAGGCGAGGATGCCGTGCTCGTGGGCGGCGATGTTGTCGAGGCCGAGGGCCGTGACGTAGTCGATCGCCGCGGCCAGGCCGACCGCTTCGACGATCGCCGGCGTGCCGGCCTCGAAGCGGTGCGGCGCCGCCTTGAACTCGGATTTCTCCAGGGTGACCCGCTGGATCATGTCGCCGCCGCCCTGGTAGGGGGGCATGGCGTTCAGCAGATCGCGGCGGCCCCACAGCACGCCGATGCCGGACGGGCCATAGAGCTTGTGGCTGGAGAAGGCGTAGAAATCGACGCCCAGGTCTCGCACGTCGACCTCAAGGTGGGGCACCGCCTGGGCGCCGTCGATCAGCACCCGGGCGCCGGCGGCGTGGGCCAGGCGCGTCACCTCCTTGACCGGCACCACGGTGCCGATGGAGTTGGCGACATGGGTGATCGCCACCAGCTTGGTGCGCGGGCCCAAGAGGTCGCGATAGGCGTCCATCACCAGGGCGCCGCTGTCGTCGATCGGGATCACCTTGAGCACGATGCCGGCGCGGTCGCGCAGAAGCTGCCAGGGCACGATGTTGGAGTGGTGCTCCATGTGCGAGATGATCACCTCGTCGCCCGGCTCCAGGAAGGCGCGGCCGAAGCTGTCGGCGACCAGGTTGATCGCCTCCGTGGTGCCGCGGGTGAAGACGATCTCGTTGGCGGACTCGGCGTTGATGAAGCGCGCCACCGTCTCGCGCGCGCCCTCGAAGGCCTCGGTGCTGCGCTGGCTCAGGTAGTGGACGCCGCGGTGGACGTTGGCGTAGATGGTCTCGTAGACCTCGCTCATGCGGTCGATCACCTGGCGCGGGCACTGGGCGCTGGCGCCGTTGTCCAGGTAGACCAGCGGCTGGCCGTAGATCTCCTGGTGAAGGATCGGGAAGTCGGCCCGCACCCGCTCGACGTCGAAGGCGAGCATCGAATTGGCGCCTTCCCGGACGTTCGCAGTTTTCATCGCCTCGCTCATCTCGCTCGCCCGCTCATGCCGTGCCCAGCCACGCCGAGACCCGCGACAAGAGCGCCTCGTGGAGCGCCGGAATGCCGACCTCGTCCAGCGCCTCGTCGAGGAACGCCTGGACCAGCAGGTTGCGCGCGCGTTCTTCGGGAATGCCGCGCGCCCTCAGATAGAACAGGGCCTCGTCGTCGATGTCGCCCGCCGTCGCCCCGTGGCTGCATTTCACGTCGTCGGCGTAGATCTCCAATTCAGGCTTGGTGTCGATCTCCGCCCGGTCGGACAGCAGCAGGGCCTTGGAGAGCTGGTGGCCGTCGGTCTTGTCGGCGCCCCGGTGCACCATGATGCGCCCCTGGAAGACGCCGCGGGCGCGGTCGTCGAGCACGCCCTTGAACACCTCGCGGCAGGAGGTCTCGGGCTTCAGGTGCTCGATCAGCGTGGTGTTGTCGCAGTGTTGGCTGTCGCGCATGAGGTAGGCGCCGTTCACCCGGCAGCGCGCGCCTTCGCCCTCGAGGCGGACATGGACCTCGTTGCGCGACAGGCGCGCGCCGAGGGCCAGGGCGAAACTGATGAAGGTGGCCTGGCGGTCGAGCCAGACATGGCAGCCGGCCAGGTGGGTCGCCGCCGCGCCTTCGTCCTGCACCTTGACGTAGTCCAGGCGCGCGCCCTCGGCGACGCGGATCTCGGTCGCCGCGTTGGCGAAATAGGCCTGTTCGCCGAGGCCGGCGAAATGCTCGACCAGCACCGCCCGGCTGTCCGCCTCGAGCAGCACCAGCAGGCGCGGGTGATAGGCGACGGGTTGGTCGCACAGGCCGCCCAGGTGGAGCACCTCGACCGGCTCGCTCAAGACCGCGCCGCGGCCGACGCGCAGCACCACGCCGTCCTCCATGAGCGCGGTGTTGAGCGCCAGCATGGGTTGGCCGACCGGATGGGCGATGCGGCCGAGATAGGACTGCAGGCCGCCGGGGTCGCGGCGGATCGCCTGGGCCAGCGGCTCCAGGCTGACGCCGGCCGGCAGCTCGCCGACGCTCGACAGCTCGGCGCTGTAGCGCCCCTCCACCAGGACCAGGCGCCGGGCGTGGCCGCCCGCCGGCAGCAGCGAGGGCAGCCGGTCGATCGCGACCGGCGCCGGCCCGCCCGCCTGCGGCGCGGCGAAGGCAACTTTGCTCAAGGGGTTGAGGTTGGTGTACTTCCACGCCTCGCTGCGCGGCGACGGCAGGCCGTGGCGGCGGAACTGGTTGATGCCGGCCTCGCGCAGCTCGCTCAGCCAGGCGAGGTCGGCGCCGGGCAGGCGCGCCCGACGATCCGAGAAGACCGCCTCGAAGTCCGTCGCGCCGGTGTTTCCGTTCAGCATCTCTTTCTTGCCCGCGCCGCTCACGCCGCCGCCGTGGCGAACTCGGCGTAGCCCTTGGCCTCCAGCTCCTCGGCCAGCTCCGGCCCGCCGGAGCGCGCGATGCGGCCATGGGCGAGGACGTGCACCTTGTCCGGCACGATGTAGGTCAGGAGCCTTTGATAGTGGGTGATCACCAGCATGGCGCGCTCGGGATGGCGCAGCGCGTTGACGCCCTCGGCCACCGTCTTGAGGGCGTCGATGTCGAGGCCGCTGTCGGTCTCGTCGAGCACCGCCAGCTTGGGCTCGAGCACGGCCATCTGCAGGATCTCGTTGCGCTTCTTCTCGCCGCCGGAAAAGCCGACGTTGACGGCGCGCTTCAGCATGTCCTCCGACATGCCGAGCTCCTGGGTCTTGGTCCGGATCAGCTTGAGGAACTGCATGGCGTCGAGCGGGTCCTCGCCGCGGTGCTTGCGCCCGGCGTTGACCGCCTCCTTCAGGAAGGTGGTGTTGGGCACGCCGGGGATCTCGACGGGATACTGGAAGGCGAGGAACAGGCCCTCGGCGGCGCGCTGCTCCGGCGCCAGCTCGCAGAGGTCGCGCCCCTGATAGCGGATCTCGCCGGCGGTCACCTCGTAGCCGTCGCGTCCGGTCAGGATGTAGGCGAGGGTCGACTTGCCCGACCCGTTGGGCCCCATGATGGCGTGCACTTCGCCGGGCTGAATCGAGAGGTCGATCCCCTTCAGGATCTCCTTGCCGTCGACGGTGGCGTGCAGGTTCGTGATCTCAAGCATGGACGATTTCGTACCCCCGAACGTTCGCTAGTGTGTGTGCGGCCTATCCGACGCTGCCTTCGAGGCTGATGCCGACCAGCTTCTGCGCCTCGACGGCGAACTCCATGGGGAGCTGCTGCAGCACCTCGCGGCAGAAGCCGTTGACCACCAGGGCGACGGCCTCTTCCTCGCCGATGCCGCG
>JAWWCG010000452.1:0-3813 GCA_033720555.1 Kiloniellales bacterium
CCGACCGCCGGACTCGGTATAGGCGTCCACCGCGTCGCGCATCTCCCAGGTCCAATATTCGTCGTGGCCGACGAAGAGGACGCAGGTGTAAGGCGCGAGCAGCCCCGGGGCGAGATGGAGATCGGTCAGGCTCGCGACGTCGACCCGGTAGCCCTGTCGCTCCAGCCAGGCTAAGAACGGCCGTTCGTAGCTCGCCCAGCCGGCCGAGGCGTACTTCTTGCTGTAGCCGTTGGCGTAGGCCCATTCCATGTGCGGGTAGCGCGGCGCGGCCCCCATCTCCGGCGCCCGGCGCAGGGGAATGCGCGGCGCGCCGGCGGGCAAACGCGCGAAGCCGCGGCTCATCGGCCGATCGAGACTCAGCACCGGCGAAAAGAGATTGCGCTGCGGCCCGGTGATGCCCTCGTAGTGATTGGAGCCGCCCCAATCGTTGTAGGCCGTCCAGGTGCCGGTCGCGGCCACCAGCAAGAGCGGCGCCGAAGCCCCAGGCGCAGCCCGCAGCAGGAAGACATGGTCCTGGGTGAAGATCGCGCCGTTTTCTCCGCGGGCCGCGACCTCCACCAGATAGCCGCCGGAGCGCCAGTGCGAGGGAATCGCGAGTTCGTAGGCAACCGGCCAACGGCAGCCCGAAACGGAGCAGTCCTCGGGCGCCGGGTGGAAGCGGCCGACCAGGCCCTCGGCCCGGTGCACGAGCTCGCGCTGGGCGCCGTCGCGCCAGACCGTCAGATCGTAAAGCGCGGCCGTCGAACTGACGTGAAGCCGGAGGGTCTCGCCGGGGAGATAGGACTGGCGGTCGGTGTAGCACCAGATCTCGAGCTGGCTCGGATCGTTGCTGGCCCGTTCGTGGAAGTTCTCGTGCACCGCGCTCGGCCAGACCGCGCGTGTCGTCCGTCCGCGCCGAGCGGTCGGTTCGTCACCGCCGTGCCCCTCTTGGCTCATGTCCACCTCCGGACCGACTGGAAGATCGTCCAGCTGACTGTGTGGCTTTTTCCTGGCCGAGAACAGCGCCAAGTGCGCCCGCCGACGCGCCCGGCCGCGCTGCGGCGATGGTGGGGGAACGGGCGTGCCCCCGATGCGCCGCCTGGCGGGCAAGAGCGGGGCAGACCCGTCGCGGCGCCGGCTATGACTTCAGGCGATAGGTCACGTATTCCGAGCCGCACGGCGGGCCCTTGGTGACCGCCATGGACATGGCGGAAAGATCGACGATCGCCGACGCCACGGTCTGGGAATCGTCGTAGTGGTCGCTCTGGGCGTGCAGGCAGACCGAATGGGGCCAGCGATCGTGGCTGCGCAGGATCCGCTTCATCAGGTCCTTGGTGGGCTCGGCTCCGGACAGCATCTCCTTCGCCGTCTTGCGCCGGGCCTTCGAGCAGGGCCTGTCCACCGTGTCCAGGTGCCTCAGGTCCTCCGACAGGACGTGATTGGTGTGGACCGCATAGCCGCCCTCGGCATGGTGCAGGGCGTGGTCGCACAGACCGAGCTCGACGTTCACGATCCGCCCGGCGCGGTCCACCGCCATGGTGTTGTTGGGGATCGTGCGCGGCCCGACGGTGGCCCTTTGCACGAACTCCTCGAGCGTCCGCGCCTCGATCTGCGATCGAAGAATCAGGTTCTTGGGCAGCCCCGGCTGGTGGGACGTGAGGATCGAGTTGCCGGAAAAAGCGATGCCGTCGGAGTTCAGCGCGACCGAGGACCCCGGCAGGCTCCCGGTATAGGCGAGGGAGAGGAACGAGCGCCCATCGTGCAGCTCGGCCTGGACGACGTAGAGACCGTCCTCGTAGCCGGGAGCCCAGTCCTCGTTGTGCCCCAGCAGCACCTCGCCGCGGTCGGCGAGCGCGATCGTCGTGCAGCGTTCGCGCAGCGTGGTCATGACCGACTCTTCCATGCAGGTCAGCACCAGCTCGTGGACGTCGACGCCGGCGCCCACCGCCATGCCCCGCAGTTCCTCGACATAGGAGGGAAACACCCGCGATCCCCGCGACAGGATCCGCTCCGCGATCGGCGCGAGAGCGGCACGCTCGGCGTAGGCAAGGAACAGGCGCAGCACCTTGTCGCATTGCTCGCGAACGGCATCACGCAGATGCTCGCCGATCGCCTCGCCCAGACCGAAGTGGGAGGTCGGACCGACCTCGACGTAGGGAGGGGCGTGGTTGCGGTTCATGCGATAAGCGCGCCTTCTCGGCGATTGCTGACTTAACAGTTTAAGCGATTTGGCCGGCCGGTTGCACGCCAAAGCTCGCGTTTCGGCTTATGGCGGGCGCCGGCCCATCCCACCTCCGCTTGGGTGTGACGAAACCGACCATCGCGCACGGTGCTTCGGCGCACAGCGGACTCCAAGATCGCGATCTTCACTCTGCGATCGCGACACATTGCTTCTTGAACTATGAACAGGGCTAGGTAGCGACAGTCATTGCATAGAACCATTGGCGAGACAGAGCCGATGGTTTCTGCGCCGCGAATAAAGCTCGGCTGCGTGAGGGCCGCCTGCAAGGGCGTACCATAGCGACAAGTGCAGATAAACCTGGCGCTTTGGACCGGCCCTTTTCGGATCCCGCTTGGCGCTGGGTTCTCTTGCATGTCCGGTCGGAGAGCCTGCACGACAAGCTCACCGCACTAGAGACCCGCAGAAAAGAACCGAAAGCACAATGGGATCCTGCGAAGCCTGATCGATAAGGCGATCATGAGCCCTATCGAGGATGGATTCGGCGTCGAGCTCGTCGGCGAGATCGCCAAATTGATCGAGCTCTCCGCCGAAACGGAGAGCTCGCAATTCGAAAATCATCGAAATTCGGTAAAAGTGGTTGCGGGGGCGGGATACCAGCGTTATTTGCAGATCGCCGAAGGTTGGATCCCGCGTGTTTCATAGGTTCAAATCCGGGGCCGCAGCCACCTATACCGAACACTCCTGGTCTGGCGTAGAAATGCTGCATAGGGCTGGGCGTCAACACTCCCAACCTGGCCATCTGGTGTTTGCTGGAAGCCCCTTGGAACAACGCATTCGGCAAAACGGCGACCGTCATCGACGGTCGCCTCCAGCTAGTGAGTTAGACCTCCAGTCGTTCTGCGATCTCGAGGGCATCATCAACTTCGATGCCAAGATACTGGATAGTGCTCTCCAGCTTCGTATGGCCTAGTAGAAGTTGTACGGCTCTGAGATTCTTTGTCCTCCGGTAGATGAAGCTCACCTTTGTTCGGCGCAAGGAGTGAGTGCCGTATTCGGTCGGGTCAAGGCCAATACTTTCAGCCCACGATTTCACAATCCGAGCATACTGCCGCGTCGACAGATGTGGGGACCACCGCATCCGGCTCGGGAACAAAAATTGGTCGTTCCGCAATCGCGCGTGTTCGATCCATACCGCAATAGCGTCTCGGGTCTGTCTTGTGATCTCAAATTGCACTGGTCGCCCGGTTTTCCTTTGAATAACTGAAGCTCGTGACCCGACGTAAGTCCCATTGGTGACATCGCAAACACGGAGCCGGATTAGATCACAGCCCCGCAGTTTACTGTCTATTGCCAGATTAAAGAGGGCGAGATCCCTCTTTCGTTGAGCCAGCTGAAGACGAACTCGAATGGCCCAAATCTCCTTCCTCTTCAAGGGCGGTTTTTGGCCCCTCACCTTCCCGTGGCTCTGGAAACCTCTGTGGGCCCTATCGTTCAGGTTTTCGCTCATAGCTCAGCTCCTTCTCTAAGCGAAAGGAACCAAGGTCGCTTGGGGATATAGCGGTGGGATACCGACTTGATAGGGCCATCGGCCGTTTGGAGTCACAAATGGGATCGGTGGTCTCAATGGGTCGACGCAACACTTTATCTTGGAG
>JAWWCG010000453.1:0-3810 GCA_033720555.1 Kiloniellales bacterium
AGTCGTTCTCGGCGATCTTGCGCAGGATGCGGCGCATGATCTTGCCCGAGCGGGTCTTGGGCAGGCCGGGCGCCCACTGGATCAGGTCGGGGCTGGCGATCGGGCCGATCTCCTTGCGCACCCACTGGACCAGCTCCTTGCGCAGCTCCTCCGAGGGCTCTTCGCCGGCGTTGAGAGTGACGTAGGCGTAGATGCCCTGCCCCTTGATGTCGTGGGGATAGCCGACCACCGCGGCCTCGGCCACCTTGTCGTGGGCGACCAGCGCGCTTTCCACCTCGGCGGTGCCCATGCGGTGGCCGGAGACGTTCAGCACGTCGTCGACCCGACCGGTGATCCAATAGTAGCCGTCCTCGTCGCGCCGGCAGCCGTCGCCGGTGAAGTAGCGCCCGGGATAGCTGCTGAAATAGGTCTGCACGAAGCGCTCGTGGTCGCCGTAGACCGTGCGCATTATGCCGGGCCAGGCGTCGGCCATGCACAGGTTGCCCTCGCACGGGCCCTCCTGGACCTTGCCGTCGCCGTCGACGATCACCGGCTTGACGCCGAAGAACGGCCGCGTCGCGGAGCCGGGCTTCAACGGCGTGGCGCCGGGCAGCGGCGTGATCAGGATGCCGCCGGTCTCGGTCTGCCACCAGGTGTCGACGATGGGGCAGCGCTCCTCGCCGACCACCCGATGATACCAGAGCCAGGCCTCGGGATTGATCGGCTCGCCGACGGTGCCGAGGATCCTGAGCGAGCCGCGGTCGGTCTTGGCGACGGGATCGTCGCCCTCGCGCATCAGCGCCCGGATCGCGGTCGGGGCGGTGTAGAAGATGTTGACCTTGTGCTTGTCGCAGACCTGCCAGAACCGCGAGGCGTCCGGATAGTTGGGCACGCCCTCGAACATCAGCGTGGTGGCGCCGTTGGCGAGCGGCCCGTAGACGATATAGCTGTGTCCGGTGACCCAGCCGACATCGGCGGTGCACCAGTAGATGTCGCCGTCGTGGTAGTCGAAGACGTACTGGTGGGTGATCGCGGTGTAGACCAGGTAGCCGGCGGTGGTGTGCAGCACGCCCTTGGGCTTGCCGGTCGATCCCGAGGTATAGAGGATGAACAGCGGATCCTCGGCGTTCATCTCCTCCGCCGGGCAGTCGGGCGACGCCGCTTCGCAGGCCTCGTGGTACCAGACGTCGCGGCCGTCGCGCCAAGCGATGTCGCCGCCGGTGCGCTTCACCACGAAGACCGTCTCGACGCCGGGACAGGCCTCGAGCGCCTTGTCGGTGTTGGCCTTGAGCGGGATCTTGCGCCCGCCGCGCACGCCCTCGTCGGCGGTGATCACCACGGTCGACTCGCAGTCGAGGATGCGGCCGGCGAGCGAATCCGGCGAGAAGCCGCCGAACACCACCGAGTGGATCGCGCCGATGCGCGCGCAGGCCAGCATCGCATAGGCGGCCTCGGGGATCATCGGCATGTAGATGGTGACCCGGTCGCCCTTCTTGACGCCGCGCGCCTTCATGGCGTTGGCGAGGCGGCAGACCGCCTCGTGGGCCTCGCGGTAGGTGATGCGCTTGTCGGTCTTGGGGTCGTCGCCTTCCCAGATGATCGCGGTCTGGTCGCCCCGGCTCTCCAGGTGACGGTCCAGGCAGTTGTGGCAAGCGTTGGTGGTGCCGTCCTGAAACCATTTGATGTGGACGTCGCCCGGCCCGAAGGATACGTCCTTCACCTGGCTGAAGGGCTTGAACCAATCGATCCGCTCGGCCTGTTCGGCCCAGAAGCCTTCCGGATCGTCGATCGACTGACCGTAGAGCCGGAAGTAGTCGGCCTCGGTGCACCACGCGTGCTTAGCGGCTTCCTCGGAAACCGGGACCACGATGTTCTCGGACATGCGCCAAAGCTCCCCTGTCGGTTCCTACCAGGCGTGCGGGCGGCCAAGTCGAACCAAGCCCTTCGGCCGCCGCCTTCTGCCGCCTTTTGCCGGGGATTATTGACGGAAACGCCAGCGCGAACAAGGTGCGCTCGCCCGGCCGGCGGGCGCGGCGCGCGGGGTTCGACGTCACGAGTCGTCGCGCACGGAGGCCGCGAGCACCACGTTGCCCGCCCTATCGATCTCGATCGCGACCGGGCTCAGTTGGTCGCCGGCGCAGGGTCCGGCGACACAAAAGCCGTCGGCGATTTCGAACAGCGCGCCGTGGGTGTGGCACATGATGTGGCTGGCGTCCTCGCTCATGAAGTCGTCCGGCTGCCAGTCGAGCGGCGAGCCCGTGTGCGGGCAGACGTTGCGATAGGCGTAGGCGCGCGCGCCGGCGCGCACGACGAAGATCTCGAGCGGCTCGGGCGCATCGGCGCCGCCGCCGAGATCGAAGCCCCTGGCCGCGCCGTCGGCGATCTCCTCGAGGCGGCAGAGGATCTCGCCGGCTCGGTTCCGCGCGGTCCTCGGCTGCGCTGTCGGCGGGGGCTGGGTGGTTGGGCTCCTGTCCATCGGCCAGCGGTGCGATGCGGGCGGCTACGGCTTGGTTTCGCCCATGGCGCAGATCAGGCGCCATTCCGCCTCGCCGATCGGCATGACCGAGAGGCGCGATTGGCGGATCAGCGCGAGCTCGTGCAACCGCGGCTCCGCCTTGATCTGCGCCAGGCTGACCGGCTTGGCGAAGGGCCGCAGCGCCTTGACGTCGACCATGCCGAAGCGGCCGCTCGCGTCGCTCGGGTCGGGATAGTACTCCTTCACCACCTCGACGATGCCGACCACCTCCTTCTGCTTCACCGAGTGATAGAAGAACGCCTTGTCGCCGACCCGCATGGCCTTCAGGTTGTTGGCCGCCTGGTAGTTGCGCACGCCGTCCCACTCGGCGACGCCGTCCTTCACCTGATCGTCCCACGACCAGGTGCCCGGCTCCGATTTCATCAGCCAGTAGGCCATCGCGAGGTGTCCTTCTCCACGGTTCGCCCCCGACCGGCGGGCGCCAGGGCCGGGTGCGCATGGGGCGCATGGTTAGCCGATTTGCCGAGGCGAGGAAAGCGCTCCGGCGGCGCGCCGACTTGACAAATCGCGCGCCGCGGGGTGCTTCTTGGCCTCGGCCAAGCTCGCAACGATCGACAAGAGGGAGTCCCGCGGTGCGCCTACAACTCGCGACCTGGCAGGAGGTCGAGGCCTATCTCGAGCGCTCGACCGCCATCGTCGTTCCCATCGGCTCGACCGAGCAGCACGGCCCCAACGGCCTGATCGGGACCGACGCCATCTGTCCGGAGGCGGTGGCCAAGGGCCTGGGCGAGCGCCTCGAGGTTCTGGTCGCGCCGACCATCAGCGTCGGCATGGCCCAGCATCACCTGGGCTTCGCCGGCTCGATCACGCTCAAGCCGTCGACCCTCATGGCGGTGGTCCGCGACACGGTAAACTCCCTGGCGCGCCACGGCTTCGACCGCTTCTACTTCCTGAACGGCCACGGCGGCAACATCGCGACGGTGAGCGCCGCCTTCTCCGAGGTCTATGCGGAATCGAGCCTGGGGACCGCCGGCCACAACCGGCCGGCCCTGCGCTGCCGGCTGTGGAACTGGTGGCAGGGTCCGAAGGTCGGCCGGCTGTCCAAGCAGCTCTACGGCAAGGCCGAGGGCTCGCACGCCACCCCGGCCGAGGTGGCGCTCACATATTTCGTCTACCCCGAGGCCGTGAAATCGGTCGAGATGCATCCCGAGATTGCGCCCAACGGGCCGATCTACGACGCCGAGGACTACCGCCGCCGCTTCCCGGACGGCCGGATCGGCTCCAACCCGGCGCTCGCCAAGGCCGAGGATGGCGCCAAGCTCTATGAGGCCGCGATCGAGGACGCGACGACCGAC
>JAWWCG010000454.1:0-3804 GCA_033720555.1 Kiloniellales bacterium
ACCCCTAAGGGACGGGCGCTTTTGACCGGATGTCGCGTCGCTCGTCCGCGAATATGCGTCGGCATGTCCATCGTCCTCGCTCCTAACGTCCGGTCAAAATCGCACCGTCAGCGTGGTTCAATCTAATCGTGTACTGCTCTAGGCCCGGGCTCGGCGCCACACCGTCGTCAGGGGCCGGCGACCGCCCGCTCCAGGCGGGGAAAGTAGCAAGCCAGGGTCGCCATGCGCGCGACCATGAAGATCATGAGGGACAGCCAGAGACCGTGATTTCCCAAGGCCGGGATGAGCAGCCAGCACGCCGCCAGGAAGACCGCCAGCGAGGCGATCATGGCGTTGCGCATCTCGGCGCTTCGGGTCGTGCCGATGAAGATTCCGTCGAGCTGAAAACTCCAGACCGAGACGAGCGGCGACAGGATCATCCAGGGCAGATAGGCCATGGCCGTGGAGCGGACGTCTTCGATATCCGAGAACAGGGCGATGATCTGCCCGCCCAGCAGCCAAAAGACGAGGGCCGACAGCACCGCGAAGCCCAGGGCCCAGAGCGTGGACACTTGGACGGCCTGGCGGAAGTCCGCGCGCGAGCGGCGACCCAGCGCGTTGCCGGCCAGGACCTCGACCGCATGAGCGAAGCCGTCCATGGCATAGGCCGAGACGAACTGGAACTGCATGAGCACCGCATTGGCCGCCAGGATCAGATCGCCCATCTCCGCGCCGCGCGCCGTGAAATAGGCGAACGCGAAAATCAGGCACAGCGTGCGGATCAGGATATTCGCGTTGACGTGAACGAGGGCGACCAGGCGCTCGCGGTCCGCCAGCCGCGCCCAGGTTATCGCCCGATCGCGCAGCGCCAGGCCGTGGCGCACGAACACGAGGGCGAGCGCCAACCCGGCGCCCTGAGCGATCAGGGTGGCGAGCGCCACGCCCTCGATGCCCCACCCGAAGCCCACGACGAACAAGAGATCGAGGACGATATTCGTGCCGTTGAGGGCGAGCTGGACGACGAGCACCAGCCCCGCCTTCTGTTGGCCCAGCAGCCAACCCAAGACGACGTAGTTGGCGAGGGCGAAAGGCGCGCTCCAGATCCGGATCGCGTAATAGGATTGGGCGAGGCCCTCCACTTCCGCGCTGGCGTCCAGCAGGGCGAAGGCGAGCCAGGCGATGGGGACTTGCAACAGGATCAGCAGGAGCCCGAGCACCACGGCGAGGGCCATGGCGCGCAGCAGCGTCGCGCGCACTTCCATCTGATTGCCGGCGCCATGGGCCTGCGCGGTGAAGCCCGCGGTGCTCATCTGCAGGAAGCCGAAGCCCCAGAACAGGAAGTCGAAGATCACCGCGCCGATCGCCACGCCGCCGATGTAGGCGGCGTCGGGCAGGTGGCCCATGACGGCGGTGTCCACCGCCCCCAGGAGCGGCGTCGAGATGTTGGCGAGGATGATGGGCCCGGCCAGCCGCCAGACTCGCGCGTTCCAGCGGCTGAAGCCGTCACCGGGCGAGACAGGAGCGTGGGACGCGGTCATGGATCGGCTGGGGCCTCTGTCAGCGGCCGACCGCGTAGCCCTGCATCAGGCGCGGGTTGGCCGCGGCCTTCAGCAGATCGCCGTCCCGCACCGCGGCGGAGAGGCGTCCGAGCGACCAATCCTCGGCAAGCGTCACCCGGTGGCCGCGCCGCTTCAGCTCGGCGATGGTCGCCTCGGGGAAGCGCCCTTCGATGGTCAGCGAGCCAAGATCGGCGCCGCGCGGCCAGAACGAATCGACCAGGTGGTCGGTTTGGAAGGCGGGCGCGTCGATCGCCTCCTGTAGGTTCATGCCGTGGTGGATGTGGCGCAGCGCGAAGGTGACGGTCCACTGGTCCTGGTAATCGCCGCCGGGCGTGCCGAAGACCATGTAGGGCTCGCCGTCGCGCAGCACCAGGTTGACCGAGAGGGTGGTGCGCGGGCGCTTGCCCGGCGCCAGGCTGGACGGATAGCCGGGCTCGAGCCAAAACATCTGCGCCCGTGTCCCGAGGCAGAACCCGAGGTCCGGGATCACCGGCGAGCCGTGCAGCCAGCCGCCCGAGGGCGTCGCCGAGACCATGTTGCCGTGGCGGTCGACCACGTCGAGGTGACAGGTGTCGCCGCCGGTCTGGTCGGCCCCAAGCGTGGGCTCGCCGCCGCCGAGGGAGTGCTGCGCCAGCTTGAGGCGGCCGACCGCGCCCGCGACATCGATCCGGCCGGTGTGCCCGGGCACCTGGCCCGGCCGCAGGTCCAGCGAGGCCGCCTCGGTGATCAGGCGCCGCCGCTCGGCGTTGTAGGCGGGCGACAAGAGGGCATCGAGCGGGACGTCGACGAAGTCCGGGTCGCCGTAGAAGGCCTCGCGGTCGGCGAAGGCGAGCTTGGCCGCCTCCACCTCGAGGTGCACGAAGTCGGCGCCCAGCGGGTCCAGCGACGCCACATCGCTCTCCGCCAGGAGCGCGAGCTGCTGCAGAAAGACCGGGCCCTGCCCCCACGGCCCCGCCTTGCAGAAGGTGTGCCCCCAGCAGTCGTAGGTGAGCGGCCTCTCCTTGGTGGCCTGCCAGGACGCCAGATCGTCGGCCGTGAGCAGGCCGCCGTGGCGCTCGCCGGAGGTGTCGAGCCACTGGGTCTCGCGACAGAAGGCCTCGATCGCGTCGGCGACGAAGCCGCGGTACCAGGCCTCGCGCATCGCCTCGATCTGGCCGTCCCGGTCGCCCGTCCGGGCCTCGGCTTCCGCCAGCAGGCGGCGGTAGGTCGACGCCAAGGCGGGATTGCGGAACCGAGCGCCGGGGGCCGGCACTTCGCCGCCCGGCAGGTAGACCGCCGCCGAGGTGGGCCAGTGGCCTTCGAAGAGCTCGCGAACCATCGCGATCTTGGTCGCGATCCCCGGCACTAGGGGATAACCGCCCGCGGCGTAGTCGATGGCGATCTCGAGGACGTCGCGCGCCCGCAGCGTGCCGTAATCGCGCAACAACAGCATCCACGCGTCGAAGGCGCCGGGCACCACCGCGGCCAGAAGGCCGCTGCCCGGCACCAGGTCGAGACCGAAGTCCCGGTAGCGTTCGATGGTGGCCGCGGCCGGCGCGACCCCCTGGCCGCAGATCACGTCCTGCCGGCCGCTTTCGGCATGGTGCAGGATAATCGGCACCTCGCCGCCCGGGCCGTTGAGGTGAGGCTCGACCACCTGCAGCACCAAGCCGGCGGCGACCGCGGCGTCGAAGGCGTTGCCGCCGCGTTCCATGACCGCCATGCCGGACGCCGATGCGAGCCAATGGGTCGAGGCAACGACCCCGAAGGTGCCCTGGATCTCCGGACGGGTGGTGAAGGTCATGATCGAACGGTTCCATCCTCGCCGCGACCGACGGGAGGTCCCGGCACGTGGGGAAAGAGTTGGCTGCGCTGAAGGCCGACACGGTGGCCCGGCAGCTAATCTAGGCTATACAATTGTGTTGTGAATTTGCAAAATCTGCATAATCTGCAAACGAAAATGTTGAGCTGGGGCGAGCTCGAACCATGGCGGCGAACTGGGACGATTTGCGCATTTTCTTGGCGGTGGCCCGCGAGGGCAACCTGTCGGCGGCGGCCCGTACGCTGAAGGTGACCCAGCCGACGGTGGGCCGCCGCTTGCGGGCGTTGGAAGAGCGCCTGGCGGCGCGCCTGTTCGATCGTTTGCCCGAGGGCTTCGTGCCCACGGCGGCGGGGGCGGAGCTGTTGCCCCTAGCGGAAGAGATGGAGCGTTCCGCTGAGGCGCTGGACCGCCGCCAGGCGAGCCTGGCCGACGCGGTGCGCGGAACGGTGCGGATTTCCGTGATGG
>JAWWCG010000455.1:0-3793 GCA_033720555.1 Kiloniellales bacterium
ATACCTACGCCACGGCGGAGACCCGGGCCATGCAGGACGACGAGTTCGAGAACCCGGCCTTCCTCTGGGTGGATTACGGCGCAGAGCTTTGGGAGACGGCGGACGGCAGCGAGGGCAAGTCCTGCGCCAGCTGCCATCAGGACGCCGCCACTTCGATGTCCCTTGTCGGTGCCAGATATCCGGTCTACGCGCCCGAGATCGGCAAGCCGATCAACGTCGAGCAACGGATTAACCAATGCCGCTCCGAGCGTATGGGCGCGGAGCCGTGGAAATGGGAGTCGCGCGAGCTTCTCGCCATGACCGCCTTCGTGAAGAACCAGAGTTTCGGCAAGCCGGTGGACGTCGCCCTGAGCGAGGAGCTCTTGCCGTTCTACGAAAAGGGCAAGGCCTTCTATTTCGAGCGGCGCGGCCAACTGGACATGGCCTGCTCGAACTGCCACATGGACTATCCGGGCGGCCAGCTGCGCGCCAATATTCTGAGCCAGGGGCAGCCCAACGGCTTTCCGACCTATCGCTTCAAATGGCAGAAACTCGGGTCCCTGCATCGGCGCTTTCGCGGCTGCAACAGTCAGGTCCGCGCCAAGCCCTACGATAACGGATCCGACGAGTACGTGAATTTGGAGCTGTTTTTGACCCACCGGGCGAACGGCTTGCCGGTGGAGACGCCGTCGGTGAGAAACTGACGCCGACCCGTTTCGGCGAACACGAAGGCAGGGGGGCGCGATCGCAGGCGCCCCTTTTCCTTATCGGCAATGAAAGAACAGGCTGAGTGATGTTTAACCGTCGCGACTTCTTTCAGACGATGGCGGCGACCGCCATCTTGATGGGCGGCGCGCCGCAATTGGTCCGGGCCGCGGCTCGCCAGACGATCTCTCAGGATCGGCTCTTGGACTTCGAGCCTCTCGGACAGGTCACGCTGCTCCATCTGGTCGACCTGCACGCACAATTGATGCCGATCTATTTCCGCGAGCCGTCGATCAATATCGGCGTCGGCGAAGTGGCTGGGCTTCCGCCGCACCTGACCGGCGCCGACTTTCTGGCGCACTTCGGAATCGAGGCCTCCTCGCCCGAGGCCTATGCCCTGACCAGCGAGGATTTCGTCGCTTTGGCGCAATCCTATGGCCGGCTGGGCGGGCTGGACCGCATGGCGACCCTGGTCCGCGCGATCCGCGCCGAACGTCCAGGCCGGACCCTGCTGCTCGACGGCGGAGACTCCTGGCAGGGCTCCTACACCGCCTTGCAGACCAGGGGCGCCGACATGGTGAAGGCGACGGCCGCGCTGGGCGTCGAGGCCATGACGGCCCATTGGGAATTCACCTACGGAACCGAGCGGGTCGAGGAACTGATCGCCGAGATGAACTATCCCTTTCTCGCCGGCAACGTACGCGACAACGAGTGGCAGGAAGAGGTGTTTCAGAGCACCGAGGTCTTCGAGCGCGGCGGCCTCAAGATCGCCGTCATCGGCCAGGCCTTCCCCTACACGCCCATCGCCAATCCGCGCTACAAGATCCCGAACTGGTCGTTCGGGATCAGGGAACAGGAGCTGCAGCAGCGGGTGCGCGAGGCGCGCGACGGCGGCGCGGACCTCGTTGTCCTGCTGAGCCACGACGGCTTCGACGTCGACCGCAAGCTGGCGAGCCGGGTCGAGGGCATCGACGTCATCCTCTCCGGCCACACCCACGATGCGCTGCCGGTGGTCGTCGAGATCGGCAAGACCTTGATGGTCGCTTCGGGATCGCACGGCAAGTTTCTCTCTCGGCTGGACCTGGACGTGCAGGACGGCCGGATCGCGGATTACCGCTACCGCCTGATCCCGGTCTTTTCGGACGCCATCGAGCCGGACCCGGAGATGGCCGCCGTGATCTCCGAGATCCGGGCGCCCTACGAGGCCGAGCTGACCCGCGTCCTCGGCCATACCGAGTCCCTGCTCTACCGTCGCGGCAACTTCAACGGCACCTTCGACGACCTGATCTGTCAGGCGCTGCTCGAGGAACGGGACGCGGAGATCGCGCTGTCGCCCGGATTCCGCTGGGGGGCGAGCCTCCTGCCGGGCCAGGCCATCACCGTGGAGGACGTCTTCAATCAGACGGCCATCACCTATCCCAACGCCTATCGGATCGAGTTCACCGGCGCGTTCCTCAAGGAGGTCCTGGAGGACGTGGCGGACAATCTCTTCAATCCCGACCCCTATTATCAGCAGGGCGGCGACATGGCGCGGGTCGGCGGCCTGAGCTACACCATCGACGTCGGCAAGCCCATCGGCCAGCGCATCACGGACATGGTGCACACCAAGACCGGCGCGCCGATCGAGGCGGACAAGAGCTATGTCGTAGCCGGCTGGGCGTCGGTCAACGAGGGCACCGAGGGGCCGCCGGTTTATGACGTGCTGGCAAAGCACATCGAGGCGAAGAAAGTCGTGACGGTCGAGGAAAACGAGAGCATCAAGATCGTCGGGGTTTAATGCCGGATCTCATGCAGGGCCTCGTTCAGGGTTTGGTAGAGGATCTGGTTCGGGAGCGCAAACAGGGTGCAGGGGCTGGAGGTCACGTTCTTAAGCGCGTTCGGCGCCGGGGTCCTGTCCTTCGTGTCGCCCTGCGTGCTGCCCCTGGTGCCGCCCTACCTGGCCTTTCTCGGCGGCCTGACGCTGCAGAAATTGGCCGAAGACCAGGAAGCGCGGCGTTGGCAGGCCACCCGCCGGGTTCTGCCGGCGGCCATCGCCTTCGTCTTGGGCTTCGCCACGGTCTTCATCGCACTCGGCGCCAGCGCCTCGGCGATCGGCCAGGCGGTCAGCGACTATTTCGATCTCTTGTCGCGGGTCGCGGGCGTCATCGTCATTCTGCTCGGACTTCATTTTCTCGGCGTCTTGCGCTTTTCCCTGCTGTATCGCGAGGCGCGGTACCACCCGACCCAGAAGCCCGCCGGACTGATCGGCGCCTACCTGGTCGGCCTGGCCTTCGCCTTCGGCTGGACGCCGTGCGTCGGGCCGATTCTAGCGACCATCCTCTTCGTCGCCGGGGCGGAGGAGTCCGTCGGCAAGGGGGCGGCCCTGCTGGGCGCCTATGCGGCGGGCATCGGCCTGCCGTTCCTGGCCGCCACCCTCTTCGCCGGTCCGTTTTTGCGGCTCATGTCTCGCCTTCGCGGCGCCATGGGCGTCATCGAAAAGCTTCTTGGCGCCCTGTTGGTCTTGACCGGCGTGCTGTTCCTCACCGGCGGCATGGCCGAGATCGCCTATTGGATTCTCGAGGCGTTTCCCGACCTCGGGCGCATCGGCTAGCCGCGACCGGCGGGAAGCATGGGAGGCAAATGAAACTTGGAACCCGGAGGCCCCGCGACTAGGCTGGAGCAGGAGCTTCAGCAAGGATCCGCCGGGCCCCCGGCAGGAAGAGGACCGAACCATGACGCATCACCAACAAACGGTCAGGCGCACGGTCTTGGCGTGGCTGCTCGGCGTCTCGGCCATGGTGCTTTTGCCCCACGCGGCCGCCGCGGCGGGGGAGGCCGTCGAGGGACCGAACGGCCTCTACGTCCAGGACTGGTTTCACGAGTCCTTCCTCGATATGTCGGAAGACCTTGCCGAGGCCACCGCACAAGGCAAGCATCTGGCGATCCTGTGGGAACAGCGCGGCTGCCCCTATTGCCGCGAGATGCACGCCGTGAATTTCGCGGATCCGGAAATCCGCAGCTACATTCAAGAGAACTTCACGATCGTTCAATTGGACATGTGGGGCTCCCGCGAAGTCACCGACTTCGACGGCGAGGCGCTCGAGGAGCGCGCCATGGCCCGCAAGT
The DNA here is from genome assembly GCA_033720555.1 of Kiloniellales bacterium. Classification (GTDB taxonomy): domain Bacteria; phylum Pseudomonadota; class Alphaproteobacteria; order Kiloniellales; family JAKSDN01; genus CALJXB01. The sequence goes on from JAWWCG010000455.1 coordinate 3,790, forward strand.
GGGG
>JAWWCG010000456.1:0-3785 GCA_033720555.1 Kiloniellales bacterium
GAAGTTCTCCGGGTCGCGCGGGTCGACGAAGCGCACCTCGATTCCGAAGGTGTCGAAGGTGTTGGCGAAGAGGTTCCAGGTGCCGCCGTAGAGAGCGGTCGAGCTGACGATGTTGTCGCCGGCGCGGGCGATGTTCTGGATGGCGATCGCCGAGGCGGCCTGGCCGGAGGAGACGGTGAGCGCCGCCGCGCCGCCGTCGAGGGCGGCCAGGCGCTCCTCCAGCACGGCGACGGTCGGGTTCATCACCCGGGTGTAGATGTTGCCGAGCTCCTCCAGCGCGAAGAGGCGGCTGGCGTGGTCGGTGTCGTCGAACTGGTAGGAGGTGGTCTGGTAGATCGGCACCGCAACGGCCTTGGTGGTGGGGTCGCTGCGGTGGCCGGCGTGGAGCGCGGTGGTCTCCGGGTGGGTCGTCTGTGGCATGACAGGGGCTCCCGTGGCTTGGGGGTTTCTCGACGGCATCCGGTTTACCGGCGGTCTGTTTCACGCCGACCGCGCGGCGGGCGCATAAGTGTTTCAATGGTTTCAGCCGGCGGCCCCTCGCCGTCCCCGTTGCGGTCCCTTTTTCGGCCCCTGTTTGGCCCCCTGTTTCGGTGGCGGCGGCTGCGCTAGAGTCGCGCCATGCCCGACGGAACGGACGCCATCGCGGTCCGGGTGGTCGCCCGGATCGCCGAGCTGCCGGCGGCGGAGTGGGACGCGCTCGCCGGCGCCAACCCCTTCGTCAGCCACGCCTTTCTGAGCGCGCTCGAGGAAAGCGGCTCGGCGACGCCCGAGACCGGCTGGCTGCCCCAGCACCTGGCGATCGCCGGGCGCGACGGGCGGCTGATCGGCGCCGCGCCGCTCTACCTCAAGAGCCATTCCTACGGCGAGTATGTGTTCGACTGGGGCTGGGCCGACGCCTACGAGCGGGCCGGCGGCCGCTACTACCCGAAGCTCCAGGCCTGCGTGCCCTTCACCCCGGTGACGGGCCCGCGGCTCCTGGTCCATCCCGACGCCGAGCGAGAGGCGGTCGCGGGCGCGCTCATGGCCGCCATGCTGGAGCTGGCGCGCCAGGCCGAGGTCTCCTCGCTCCACGTCACCTTCCCGCGCGAGGCCGAGTGGCGCGCCCTGGGCGCGGCGGGGTTCCTGCAGCGCACCGGCCTGCAGTATCACTGGCTGAACCGCGGCTACGAGACCTTCGACGACTTCCTCGCCTCGCTGGCCTCGCGCAAGCGCAAGGCGATCAAGAAGGAGCGCCGCCAGGTCGCCGAGAGCGGCGTGCGGCTGCGGGCGCTCAGCGGCGGCGAGATCGCGCCGCGCCACTGGGACGCCTTCTACCGCTGCTACCGGGCCACCTCGGACAGGAAATGGGGCCCGGCCTATCTGACGCCCGCCTTCTTCCAGCTCCTGGGCGAGACCATGGGCGAGCGGGTGGTGCTGATCCTCGCCGAGCACGCCGGCGAGCCGATCGGCGGCGCCCTCAACCTGATCGGGCGGGACGCCGAGGGCGGCACCCTCTACGGCCGCAACTGGGGCGCGCTCGGCCGCTTCAAGTTCCTCCACTTCGAGGCCTGCTACTACCAGGCGATCGACTACGCGATCCGCCACCGCCTGGCGCGGGTCGAGGCCGGCGCCCAGGGCGAGCACAAGATCCAGCGCGGCTACCTGCCGACCCCCACCTACAGCGCCCACTGGATCCGCGACCCGGCGCTCGAGGCGGCGGTCGCCCAGTTCCTCGCGCGCGAGCGCCGGGCGATCGACGAGGAGCAGAACATCCTGGAAAGCTTCGCGCCGTTCCGGAAGGACGGCGGGACGACGCCGGCGGCCTAGTCCATTTTTCCACTCACGTGGGATCTCGCCGGCCCGGCTCCGGCAGGCCGACAGCTAAGACTTCGTCAACACCTCCCGTCCTAGGCTCGTGCGCACGCGCCGGGACGCCTGGCGGCGTGCGGCCGCCGGCCGGACCACGGTTCGTGGAGGAACCTTTCGCGATGACCAGAAGCGCGCCCACCCCCATGAGGACACGCCGTGCCTGTACCGCCTTGGCGGTCCTTGGAGTCTTGGCCGGCTGGACGGCGGCCTCGGCCGCGCCGGCGCCGAGCGCCGCGCCCCCTCACGCGATGCCGGCCGAAAGCCGCGCCGGGGACTGCGGCGCGTGCCTGGTGGTCGCGCAGGACGACGGGCGGCTCGAGACCCAGGGCATGGATACCCAGGGCATGAGCCGCGAGGGCATCGACGACACCGAATTCGACCGGGGCGGCATCGACGCCGGGGGCATGGACACCCAGGGCACGACCCGTCAGGGCATCGACGAGTCCGAGTTCGACCGAAGCGGCCGGGACACCGAGGGGCTGGACAGCGGCGGCATGGACAAGTCGGGCCTGATCTCCGGCCGCACCGACGGCGCGTCCTCAGAGTCCGAGTGAGCCCAGGCGGCCGGCGGCCGCCAGCGGGTCGGAGGTTTCAGCCGACGGTTTCGGGCGTCTTGTCGCTGGTCTTGTCGCCGGTCTTGTCGGCGGTCTTGTCGCTGGTCGAGGCGTCGTCGCCGGCCTTCGCCCCGTCCTTCTTCTTGGCCGCGCGCCGGTCCTCGGTGTAGCGGAACACCGGCGCGTCGTCGGCCACGTCGACCAGCACGGTGCCGCCCTTGGCGAGGCGGCCGAACAGCACCTCCTCGGCGAGCGGCGTCTTGATGTGGCGCTGGATGATGCGGGCCAGCGGCCGGGCGCCGAAGGCCGGGTCGTAGCCTTTTTCCGCCAGCCACTTGCGCGCCGGATCGCTGAGCACGATCGAGACCTTGCGGTCGGCGAGCTGGACCTCGAGCTCCATCACGAACTTGTCGACCACCCGGCTGACCACCTCCGGCGAGAGGTTGGCGAAGCCGATGATGGCGTCCAGCCGGTTGCGGAACTCCGGCGTGAACATGCGGTTGATCGCCTCCTCGTCATCGCCGACGCGCACGTCGCGGCCGAAGCCGATGGCGGTCTTGGCCATGTCGGCAGCGCCGGCATTGGTGGTCATGATGAGGATGACGTTGCGGAAGTCCACGGTCTTGCCGTTGTGGTCGGTGAGCTTGCCGTGGTCCATCACCTGCAGGAGGATGTTGAAGACGTCCGGGTGCGCCTTCTCGATCTCGTCGAGCAGCAGCACGCAGTGCGGGTGCTGGTCGACCGCGTCGGTCAAGAGCCCGCCCTGGTCGAAGCCGACGTAGCCCGGCGGCGCGCCGATCAGCCGGCTCACCGAATGGCGCTCCATGTACTCCGACATGTCGAAGCGGTGCAGCTCGATCCCCATGGAGAGCGCGAGCTGGCGGGCCACCTCGGTCTTGCCGACGCCGGTCGGCCCGGAGAAGAGGTAGCAGCCGATCGGCTTCTCCGGCTCGCGCAGGCCGGCGCGCGACAGCTTGATGGCGGCCGACAGCGCGTCGATCGCCTGGTCCTGGCCGAACACCATGGTCTTGAGGTCGCGGTTGAGGTTCTTCAGCACCGTGCGGTCGTCCTTGGAGACGCTCTTCGGCGGGATGCGCGCGATCTTGGCGATCACCGCCTCGATCTCCTTCACGCCGATGGTCTTGCGGCGCTTGGATTCGGGCACCAGCATCTGCGAGGCGCCGACCTCGTCGATCACGTCGATCGCCTTGTCCGGCAGCCGGCGGTCGTTGATGTAGCGGGCCGCCAGCTCAACGGCGGTGCGTAGCGCCTCGGCCGTGTAGCGCACCTTGTGGTGCTCCTCGTAGTAGGGCTTGAGACCGCGCAGGATCTTGATTGCCTCTTCCACCGTCGGCTCGTTGATGTCGATCTTCTGGAAGCGGC
>JAWWCG010000457.1:0-3761 GCA_033720555.1 Kiloniellales bacterium
CCTCGCTCACCGAGACGGTGCGCGCCTGGCGGTCCTACCTGCCGGAATTCCTGCCGCTGCCCCATCCGAGCTGGCGCAACACGGCGTGGCTCAAGAAGCACCCCTGGTTCGAGGCCGAGCTGGTCCCCGAGCTGCGCCGGCGAGTGGCCGGCCTGCTGGGGCCGGGGTCCGGGAACCCGCCGCTGGATCGCTGATCCGGCCGTTCCTCCAACTTATCCGGCCGGGCGCACGCGATAGGCGCAGCGCCGCGCCCCCGCCAGGATGTGATCGGTGCGCTCGACCGTCACGTCGGGGCCCAGCACCCGCCGAAAGACCTCGAGCTCCGAGGCGCAGAGGCCCTGGCAGGCGCGGGCCGCGGCGCAGACCGGGCAGTGATTCTCGACCAGCAGAAAGCCGCCGCCGTCCGCGCCTCCGGCCGTCTCTTCGGGCCCGGCGGGCGCGATCGGCTCGACGGCGGCCATGTAGCCCTCCTCGCTGCGGATCCGGGCGAGCGCCTCGAGCCGGGTCTTCAAGGGATCGGCGGCTTTCACGCGGCGTCCGTAGGCGGCGATCTGCTCCGCCGTGCGCGCCGCCAGCAGCCGGTCCAAGCCCGCTTCCCCCAAGGCCTCGCGCAGGGCGGCGAGCAGGCTCAGGGCGAGCTCGGCATGGCCGTCGGGGAAGAACCGGTCCGCCGCCGCCGTCAGGCGCCACAGCTTGGTCGGGCGCCCGACCTTGCCGGAACGCTCCTCGAAGGTCACCAGGCCTTCGCTCGCCAGGGCGTAGAGGTGCTGGCGCACCGCCATGGCCGACACCCCGAGATCCTCGGCCAGCGCGCCGGCATCCCGCGCGCCCTGCCATTTCAGCCGTTCCAAGAGGCTGTGGCGGGTGCGCGGCTCCAATGCGGTATCGGTGGCTGTCATGGCAGTTTTTCTAAAGAAAATACTTTACTAATGCAAGGGGCCCGGACTAGCCTGGCGATCGGACCGCGGCGCCGGGAGCGGCGCTTCGGAGCCCTGTCGGCGCGGAAAGGATTGGCGATGAGCGCGATGCCCCAGCCGGCCGGCGAGACCGGCCAAGCGTTGGTCAAGGTGGCGGACCTCGACGACCTGGCGGCCAAGGGCCTCAAGGTCGTCAAGGTGGGACGCAAGCAGATCGTCCTGTTCCGGACCGACTCGGGGATCTACGCCTGCAACAACCGGTGCCCGCACGAGGGCTATCCGCTGGCCGAGGGCCACATCGCCGACGGCTGCGTGCTGACCTGCAATTGGCACAACTGGAAGTTCGACCTGGAGAGCGGCGAGACCCTGATCGGCGGCGACCGGCTGCGGCGCTATCCCGTGACCCTGCGGGGCCGCGAGATCTGGCTCGACATCGGCGACCCGCCGGCCGAGGAGACCGTCGCCCGGGCGCTCGAGAACCTGCACGACTGCTTTCGCCGCGAGGAGACCCTTCGCATGGCGCGCGAGCTGGCGCGCCTGCAGCGGGCCGGCGGTGACCCGCTGGATGGCGTCAGGGCGGCCTTCGCATGGACCCACGAGCGGCTCGAGTTCGGCGCGACCCACGCCCAGGGCGCGGCGGCGGACTGGCTGGCCCTGCGCGAGCGCCACGGGCGCGACGACGCCGAGCGCCTGGCGGCCCTGGTCGAGATCATTGGCCATCTCTGCCACGACACCCTGCGCGAGCGCAGCTATCCCTATAGCCAAGCCCAGGCGGCCTACGCGCCGGAGGCGCTGGCGGCCGCGATCGAGGCGGAGGACGAGGCGGCCGCGGTGGCGCAAGTGCGCGGCGCGCTCGCCGAGGGCGTCGGCTTCGCCGGCCTCGAAGGCCCGCTCTGCCGGGCCGCGCTGGCCCACTACAACGATTTCGGCCATTCGCTGATCTACGTGGTCAAGACCGGCGAGCTGATCGGGCGGCTGGGCGAAAGCGCGGCGACGCCACTGTTGCTGGCGCTGGCGCGGTCCCTGGTGAACGCCTTCCGCGAGGACCTGATCCCCGAGTTCCGCGGCTACGCCGACGCCCTGGCCGCCTGGGACGGGCGCGGCGCCGCGCGGCCCGCGGCCGCGGACTTCATCGGCCGCTCGGCCAAGCGCGCGATGGCGCTGGCGGTCGAGGCCTCCGGCGACCCGCAGCGGCTCTACCGCACGCTGCTCGAGGCCGGCGCCTGGAACATGCTGCATTTCGACCTGGCCTATCAGGCGCGCACCGACGGCCCGATCTCCCAGAACGTCGGCTGGCTCGACTTCACCCACCACATCACCTTCGCCAACGCCGTGCGGGTCGCCTGCGAGCGCCATCCGGAGCTGTGGCCGGCCGGCCTGCTGCAGATGGCCTGCTTCGTCGGCCGCAACGCGGCCTACGTGGATCGCGAGCTCGACACCTCCGCGTGGCGGGTGAGCGACCCCGCCGCCTTCCTCGAGGCTCGCCTGCGCGCCTTGTTCGACCACGGCCAGCCGGAGTTCATCGTCTCCTGCCATCTGATGAAGATCCTGGCCGCGACCGAGGCCGAGGTCGCGGCGGCGCCGGACGCGGCCTTCGCGCCGGTGCTGCTGGCCGCGGTCAATCGCTTCCTCCAGTCGCCGCTGAAGCGCCGGCACGGCCTGCGCGCGGCCCGCCAGGCGCTGGATTTCGTTGGGATCGAAGACTAACGCGACACGCGCGGGACGATGGGCGCGGGGCAACGGGCGCGAGGCAACGGGCGTAGGACGGCCGGCGCTCAGGCTTCGGCCTCGATGCGCTCCATGTCCTCGTCGCTGAGGCCGAAATGGTGGCCGATCTCGTGAATCAGGACGTGGCGGACCACATGGGTGAGGTCCTCGCCGGTCTCGCACCAGTAATCGAGGATCGGCCGGCGGTAGAGGAAGATCCGGTCGATGTCCTCGGGCGTGTCGAGCACGCTTTTCTGGGTCAGGTCGACGCCTTGGTAAAGGCCGAGGAGATCGAACGGCGAGTCGCACTCCAAGGCTTCCATGGTGTCGTCGTCGGGAAAATCCTCGACCTGGATCACCACGTTCTCGACGAAGCGCCGCAGTTGCGCCGGCACGCCGGCATAGGCCTCGCGCGCCACCGCCTCCAGATCGGCGACGGTCGGTGGCGTACTGTACCGCTCGATGTCGTGTACGTGTGCCATGAGCCCCTGCGCCGCCCGCGGTTGAGCTATAAGCCTAACGCCGCTTGACCGTCGCGCCAAGGCCGGCCAAGCTTTTTGCGATCGAATCTCAGGATCACAGCGGGGAGCGCGGGCATGGTGGACAAGTTGGGCGCGGAGGCGCGCCGCGAGGCCTTGGCGGAGCTGTCCGGCTGGAGCCTGGTCGAGGGTCGCGACGCCATAGAAAAATCGTTTAAATTCAGAACCTTCAACGAAGCCTGGGGATTCATGAGCCGGGTCGCCTTGGCGGCCGAGAAGCTGAACCACCATCCGGAATGGTGCAACGTCTACAACCGCGTCGACATCGTGCTCTCGACCCACGACTGCGGCGGGCTGTCGGAGCTGGACATCAAGCTGGCCAAGCGAATCGACGCCGCCGCGGGCGCCTGACGCGTACCTTTCGCCAGCCGCCGCCGTGCCGTCGAATGTGGGGCCTTTGCCCGGCCCGTCAAGGGGTCCGTCGGCCGCGGCGATCGGATCCGGGCGATCAGATCCGGGCAGGCGGGCGATTGCGGGTGCCGCAATCCGGTCCCATATTAGCTAACTATGGGCGAGTCAGCGAAGCTCCCGGCCGACCCGCGGCGCTACCAGCGGGACAAAGCGCGGGTCGAGCACGGCTTCTGGGCCAAGGTGCGCC
>JAWWCG010000458.1:0-3753 GCA_033720555.1 Kiloniellales bacterium
CGCCCGGCCCGGCGTCGGCCGGCGCCCGCACGAAGGTGCCGCGCCCGACCTCGCCCTGAACCAGGGCCCGCGCCACGGCCTCCGCATAGGCGCGGCTTGTCGTGTTCGCCGAGACACCCAGGGCATAGGCCAGCTCGCGATGCGGCGGCAGGCGCGCACCCGGCGGCAAGGCGCCCGAGGCGACGTCTTCGGCCAGGGCCTCGACGATCTGCAGATATTTCGGGCCGCCGCGGCCCTCGAGGCGGGGGCGCCAAATTGCCATCAGTGCAATGATTTCGTTGAGAGGTACAATTGTCAATGCAATAACTTGCTCGATGAGTGCAATTCAACCCGAAACCTGAGCAATGATCACGCCCCGCACCACCACCGGCATCGCCCTGGCTTTCGTCTGCCTGCTGATCCTCGGCGTCATGCCGGTGATCGCCAACAGCCGGCCCGACGATTTCGGCGCGCTCGGTTTCGCCTTCCTGCTGTCCGTCTGGCAGGTCGTCGCCGCGGTTCCCTTGTTCGCCTGGGGATTGCGCGGCGCGGACCGGGGCATTTTCGGCGCGCGGCTCGATCGGCGCGAACGGCGCCGAGCACTCGCGATCGCGGTTCTGACGGGCGCGATGTTCGGGCTCTCGACCTATCTCTACGTGCTCGGCGTCGAGAAGGCGGGCGCGGCCAACGCCGCCATCGCCATCCAGGCCTATCCGCTGTTCGCGATCCTCTGCGAGACGCTGTTCCTCAAGCGCGCCAAGACGCCGCTCGAGCTGCTGTTCACCGCGGCGCTGATCGGCGCGCTCTACTTTCTCGGCACCGGCGGGACCTGGCGCGTCGCGGGCCTGTCGCCCTGGTTCCTGCTGGCGCTCGGCGTGCCGTTCCTGTGGAGCATCGCCCACGTGATCATCAAGGAGGAGCTGGCGCGCACGCCCGTCACGCCCGCCCAGGTCACCTTCTTCCGGGTGCTGATCTCGGCCGTCTTCCTCGGCCTGGTCGTGGCCGCGGTCGAGCCGGAGGCTTTCGCCTCGGCCCTCCTGCGGCCCGATTTCCAGCTCTTCGGCGCCGCGATGGGGCTGGTCTACTATCTCGAGCTGATCGTCTGGTTCCACGCCGTCCGGCACATCGACGTGTCGCTGGCAAGCTCGCTCACCACGCCCTGGCCGGCGCTGACGATGGTGCTCGCCGCGCTCTTTCTCGGCGACCGCATCGAGAGCTACCAGATCGTCGCCTTCGCGATCGTCGCGGCCAGCATCTACGGGCTGATCGTCGCCGGTCTGCGGAAGCAAAGGACTCGCGCGGCGTAGCGTGCTCGGCAGCGTCTGGCGGTGGGCGCAGTCTCCTGCGAACCCGTCGCCAAACGTCCCGGGGCAGGGTTCTTTACCGGCCAGTTCGCGCCACTCGGCCACGGCCGCCGAGCGGTTATCGTTGAGTGTGGCTCGTTTGTTTAGAGGACGATCTTGGTTGAAATGATTGTGGATTGAGGCGTGTGCGGAGGTGAATGTCTACAGGGTCTTGTGCGTCTTATCTCCGCGGCGAACATGGGTCCGAAGCGCGAGCGGATCGCGGATGCAGAGCATCACCCGTGAGGCCATGCGCCTCACCGCCCCAGCTCAGGCCAATCTTGTCCGACGCCCCCTCAGGCGGAACCGCGCCCGTAGTAAAGGGTGACAACATGGCGGGCCTGCGCGAACACGAGCCAGCGCTCGATCAACAACCCCAGAGCGATGCTCACCGCCGCGGTGACGGCCACGGCCGTCGTTGTTGCGGGCGCAAGCACGACGGTGGCAAGGACCAGCCCCGCCGGGGCAATGAAGGCGAATACCTCGGCGTAGAGGCGCAGCTTGGACGCATGACGGCGGGCCACTTGGTAGCCCATTTCCTTCAGCAGGTAGTTCTCCTCGGTGTGGGGGGCTTCAAACAGACGGACATTGCCAAAGCGGTCGAGCCCCGTCGCGGTCCCAGGCGTCGACAGCCGCTTCATGGTATCGATATGACGCCAGTAGAGGCGCTTTACGATCCAGGCAACGATGAGGATGGCGGCGGTGGCGATGTTCCAGCCCCCGACCGAATGACCGAAAACCGCCAACAGGGCGAAGAGCCACACGGCACCGCCCGCGAGCCCAAGGAGCAAGTAGTTGACGACCGTCCATTCATTGGCCCATTCGGGAATTGTCTTCAGCGATCGATAGATCATCGCGGTGCAGTAAATGGTGATCACCGCCATGAGGGCGCTGGCAAAGCCCGCGACAGGACCGTACATGCCGAACCGGCCAGGCCACATCCAAACCACGGCTAGGGCACAGGCCGGAGCAAAGGTGAGGACGGCGGCAACGCCTTCCCGCGACAGCCAGCTCGACCGCCATTGGCTGAAGGCCCGCCAAGCTCGTTTCGGATGGCCCAGATGGAAGGTGGACGAAAGCAGGCCCGCCGTTACGAAGGTCAGGGACAGGACGATAGCGGTCAGACCGAAAGTCCGGTCGGCGGGCAAATAGCCCAAGGCGCCGAGTCCTCCCACGAGAGCGAGCAACCCGTAACCCGCGCCGGAGGCAACCGTGAAGAATATGACGGAAAACGCCGGATGCAACAGTGCCTCCTTTGCTATCGCGCCAGCGCCCGGTCGAGCCACCGAAGCAGAGGGTTTTCCGGCTCAGGGGCCCGCGACGATTTGGGGGCAGGAAGGGAGCTGGTGTCGGCACGCGGCCGCGGCGGCAGGTATTTGTTGGTGGGGCGGTAGCCCATCTCCGGCATAAGGTCGTAACCGCCCCGTTCGGCAACCAGCTTGGAGACCTTGGACTCTGGATCGCCCAAATCACCGAAGTGTCGAGCACTGGTGGGGCAAGTCGAGACACAGGCCGGGACGCGGTCGACCTCTTCCAGATTTTCGTTGTAGATTCGGTCGATGCAGAGCGTGCATTTCTTCATCACGCCCTGATCGTCGTCGAATTCGCGCGCCCCGTAGGGACAGGCCCAGGAACAAAGCTTGCAACCGATGCACTTGTCCTCGTCAACCAGGACAATTCCGTCGGCGGCCCGTTTGAAGCTCGCCCCCGTCGGACACACGGTGACGCAGGCCGCATCCTCGCAATGCAGGCAGGATTTGGGGAAGTGGACGGTCATATTGGCTAGGCCGTCGTCGCGCTCAACCTCGAAAGAATGGATCCGGTTGAACCAGACGCCGGTCTGCCCTTTGCCGTAGGGGTTCATGTCGGTCAGCGGCGCCATGTGCCCGCCGGTGTTCCATTCCTTGCAGTTGACGGCGCAGGCATGACAGCCGACGCAAACGTCCAGGTCGATCACCAATCCCAGCTTTTTCTCGGTTTCGGCGGGGAGCGCCGTCATCCGGCGGGCTCCTTCAGCGCTTCGCGGTGTCGGCGGAAGGCATCGCCATAGCGAAGGATCTTCGGCGCCGGCGGTAGATTGGGTGGCCGCTTGGTAGGTTCAAATCGCGGCTCCGTCTCCCCCTGCTCGTGGTCGGCTGCCCGCTCGATCCGGACGCGCAAGTCGAACCAAGCTGCCTGTCCGGTCAGCGGATCCGAATTGGAATAGCGGTAGCTATCACCGTCGGCGGGCAGCAGTTCCGAGATCAGGTCGTTCAAGAGGAACCCCCGAGTGGCCTCGGAGGCTTCGGGGTCCAGGTTCCATGCTCCCGAGCGTTTGCCGATGGCATTCCAGGTCCAGACCGTGTTCTTGTTGACGCCGTCCATCAGCTTCGCCTGGACCTTGATCCGGCCGTTGTGACTGGTGACCCAGACCCAGTCGCCGTCGGAGACG
>JAWWCG010000459.1:0-3746 GCA_033720555.1 Kiloniellales bacterium
CCGCAGGAAGAGCCGAGATGCGATCGTCATGAGCGAAAAGGTCACAGCGTCCATTGCAATGAGCCGGGCCCCGGCGCGGCGCAAGAGATCGAAGTTCGAGAAGGCCGTTTCGAGCCCGTCGTTCTGGCGCGGCGTGATCGCTTTGATCGGCTTCGTCGTGTTCTGGGAGATCTGCTCGCAGTTCGAGTCCTGGGTCGGCATCAAGGTGCCTTGGATCGGCGAGGTGCCGCCGCCCACCCAGGTGGTCGCGGCCTGGTCCGAGGTGATCGTCCTGCCCGGCTATTGGGAAAGCTGGTATCTCAGCACCGGCCGCGTCTTCGCCGGGTTCCTGGCCGCGCAGGTTCTCGGCATTCCCTTCGGCCTGGCGCTGGCCGTGAACAAGTACTTCCGCGGCATCTTCTTCCCGCCCTTCGAGGTGCTGCGCCCGATCCCGCCGCTGGCGTGGGTGCCGGCGTCGATCATCTTCTGGCCGACCACCGAGATGTCGATCGCCTTCGTCACCTTCCTCGGCGCGTTCTTCACCATCGTCATCAACGTGCTGGGCGGGGCGCGCAGCATCGACGTGCGCTATCTGCGCGCCGCTCAGTCGATGGGCGCGAGCCAGTGGGACCTGTTCTGGCGGATCATCCTGCCCGGCACCTTGCCGTCGATCTTCACCGGCGCGGCGGTCGGCATGGGCATCACCTGGGAGGTGGTGCTCGCCGGCGAGATGATCTCCGGCGGCGGCCAGCAGGGCGGCGGCGGCCTCGGGTTCTACATCTGGAGCTCCTACATGGGCGGCACCGTCGCGCAAGTCATCGTCGGCATGATCTCGATCGGCATTGCCGGCTACATCTGCAGCTCGCTAATTCGCGTCATCGGGGAGCGCTCGATGCCCTGGCGGCGCCTGTTCTGAGGAAGACAAGGCTTGATGGCAACGTCATTGAACGGGCAGGAGGCGCCGGCGGCGGCGCCGGACTATAGCGACCGGGCGACACTGGAGATCGACGGGGTGTCCAAGTCGATCGGCGAGGAAAGCGAGCGCCAAGAGATCATTCGCGAGTTCTCGCTGAGCGTCCGGCCGGGCGAACTGACGGTCATTATCGGGCCGTCGGGGTGCGGAAAGTCCACGCTGGTGAATTTGATCGCCGGTTTCGACCGGCCGGATTCGGGCGAGATCCGGCTCGACGGGCGGCGCATTACGGGCCCCGGGCACGACCGCATGGTCGTGTTTCAGGAGACCGCCTTGATCCCGTGGCAGACGACCTACAAGAACGTGATCTTCGGACCCACGCTTCGCGGCGAGCGCAGCGCGAAGGACATCGCCGAGGAAGCCAACGCGATCCTCGACAAGGTGGGTCTGCGCGAATTCAAGGACAAGTATCCCCTGCAGTTGTCGGGCGGCATGCAACGCCGGGCGGAGCTGGCGCGGGCGATGATCAATCATCCCCGACTGATGATCATGGACGAGCCGTTCCGCGGGCTCGACGCCATGTCGCGCGAGCTCATGCAGGAGTTCTTCGTGCGCCTGTTCGAGGAAAATCGCCGCACCAACCTCTTCGTGACCTCCGAGATCGAAGAGGCGATCTTCCTGGCGGACCGGCTGATCGTCCTGACGAACCGGCCGACCTCGGTGCGCAAGGTGATCGATATCGAGTTGCCTCGGCCGCGCGATCCCCACATGCTGAACAGCGACGAAGCCTATCGGCACAAGCGCGAGGCCATGGAGATCTTGCATGAGGAGGCGCTCAAGAATTTCAACCTGGAAAGCTCCAAATCGCAATTTCTCGAGGCCTTCGAGCGAGGCGAGCGCTGAGCGCCGCCTCCAGCGTTCGGCGCCGTCAAGGAGTCGATCATGGAGTTCCTGACGCCGATCTTGCAGCACGAGGTCATCGTCGCCCTCGCCGTGGTCGGCGTCGTCGCGGCGACGGCCGGCAGCTACATCCTGGGCCGCGGCGGGCGTGACGGCCGCGCCAGTGGCCCGGCGGGCGGTCGGGTCGGCCGATTCATCCTGCGGTCCGGCTATGCCTGCACCTGCGGGTCCATCGTCATCTTCATCGTCGCCGGATTTGTCGGCACGTGATCCCGACCCAGCCTGACCTGAGGTCAGGGCCCCGCGGCGAGGCCAACGACGCGATCCTCGGCATCGAGGCGGTCGATCTGGAGAAGCGCTTTTCCGGCGCGCCTGCGGTGCGCGGTTTCCGCCTGTCGGCGGGCGTCGGAACGCTGGCGCTGATCGGGCCGAACGGTGCCGGCAAGTCGACGGCGATGCGGATGCTGGCGGGCCTCTACCTGCCCGACGCGGGCGCCGCCAAGATCTGCGGCCACGACGTGGTTCGCCGGCGCCGCGAGGCGCAAGCCCATATCGGCTATTTGCCGGAGGCCGCCGGGGGCCTGGGGCATCTCAGCGTCCTCGACTTCCTGACGTATTGCGGCGAGGCGCGGGGCCTTCGCGGCCGTCCGCTCCTCGGCGCGATGCGTCGTGTCGCTGACCGGGTCGACCTGGGGCCGGCCCTGGGCGCGCAGATGCGCACCCTTTCGAAGGGCTGGCGCCAGCGCGCCTGGCTGGCCCAGGCCCTGCTGCACGATCCGCCGGTGCTGATTCTCGACGAGCCGACCGACGGCCTCGATCCGGTCCAGCGCGACCATGTCCGCGCCCTGGTTCGCGCGATGGCGAAACGCAAGACCATTCTCTTGTCCACGCACGTGCTGGAAGAGGCCGAGGAAGTGTGCGAGCGCACCGTCATCCTGGCGAACGGCACGATCGTCGCGGACGCGCCGACGGTCGATCTGTGCGACGCGCGCGGACGGCTCGCCCCGGCGTTCCGCCGCCTGATGGGGGCGACCGTGGCGGGGCCGCCGGGCGGACCATGACCGCCGCCACCGCCCCGTCGATCGCCCCGTCGATCGCCCCCTCGGCCGCCTTTGCGCCGCCGGGCTTCGGCGCGGCGCTGGGCGCCGTGTTCCGACAGGAGGCGCGGTCCCTCTTGGTCCAGCCGCAGTGCTACATCTTCCAGATCGGCTTCTTGCTGGCGCTGACGGTCTGCATCTTCCTGATCGCCGAATTCTACTCGACGGACGACGCGTCGCTGCGGCTGATGGTGGTCTATCTGCCCTGGGTCGCGCTGATCCTGGTGCCGGCGCTCGCCATGCGCGCCTGGCCGGCCGAGCACGGCGAGCGCAGCGTGGAGCTGGCGATGACCTTGCCGCTCGGCGTCGGAGCCCTGGTCCTCGGCAAGTTTCTCGCGGGCTTCGCGGTCCTGCTGATCGTCCTGCTCTTCACCTCCCCCTTCGCCGCGAGCGTCGCCTATCTGGGCGACCCGGACCTCGGCGCCATGATGGCGACCTACCTCGCCGCCGCCCTCTTGCTGGGCGCATATTTTGCGCTGGCCCTGCAGAGCGCCGCCTTGGCGCGCGAGCCGATCGGGGCCTTCGTCCTCGCCCTGGCGGTCCTGTTCGCGCTGATCACCTTGGGTTGGGACGTGCTGACGCCGATGCTCGAGCAGGCTTTGCCCGCCGCCGTCATCGACAGCTTGTCGCTCTACAGCCCGGCGGTCTGGTTCGAGCGCATGAGCCGGGGATGGATCGACGTCGGCGGCGCGGCCTATTTTGCGGCGGTGACCGCGGCGGCCCTGTGGACGACGCGGTGGAGGCCATCGGAATCGAGCGGAGCCTCGAGAGCCACCGCACCGCGGATGTCGTTCTGCACGTGCTCGACGCGCGGGACGCTCACGACGAGCCTTCGGCCCAAAGCCAGCTGTCGCCTC
>JAWWCG010000460.1:0-3745 GCA_033720555.1 Kiloniellales bacterium
GCTCCTCCAGTGGAAAGATCAGCAGCTTGCGATTGTCGCCGACGACCGCCACGGAATCGCCCAAGACCGGCGTGCAAACCGCCGCCTCGTTGCTGCCGCTGACGTTGAGGACCTGCTTGCCGCCCTTGGTCTGGGCGACCACCTCGTCCTCGACCACGACGAAGCCGCGCCCGTCGGACGACGCCACCAAGAGCTTCTCGCCGGGCTGGTGGACCCGCAGCGCCACCACGTCCTGATCGTTCGGCAGGTCGAAGAGCAGGCGCAGCGGCTCGCCGAAGCCGCGCCCGCCCGGCAGCTTGTCGACGCCGATGGTGTAGAAGCGACCGTTGGTGGCGAACACCAGCAGCTTGTCGGTGGTCCAGGCCGGCACCGCGAAGCGGCCGCGGTCGCCCTCCTTGTACTTGGCCTGGGCGGCGGCCGAGGTCAGATCCTCGGCGTGACCCTTCATGGCGCGGATCCATCCCTTGGCCGAGCACAGGATGGTCACCGGCTCGCGCTCGATCACCGCCTCGATCGGCACCACCACGTCGGCCGGCGGCGCGCCGAGTTCGGTGCGCCGCGCGCCCAGGGCGGTGTTCGGCCCGAAGCGCTTCTTGAGGTCCTTGATCTCCGAGGCGATCACCCGCCAGCGCTCGGGCTCGCTCTTCAAGAGGCGCTTCAGGTCCTTGCGCTGGGCGGTGAGGTCCTCGTGCTCCTTGCGGATGCCCTCCTCCTCCAGCTTGCGCAGGGCGCGCAGGCGCATGTTGAGGATCGCCTCGGCCTGAAGGTCGCTCAGGTCGAAGGCCGCCATCAGCTTCGCCTTGGGCTCGTCCTCGAAGCGGATGATGCGGATCACCTCGTCGAGATTGAGGTAGGCGACGAGGTAGCCCGCCAGCACCTCGAGGCGCTTGTCGATCTTGTCCAGCCAATGCTGGCTGCGCCGCACCAGGACCTCGTGGCGGTGGTCGAGGAAGGCCTGCAGCACCTCGCCCAGCGACATGACCCGCGGCGTGTGGTCGGCGTCCAGCACGTTCATGTTGAGCGGCACCCGGGTCTCCAGGTCGGTCTGACGGAACAGGGATTCCATCAGCACCTCGGCCTCCACGTTGCGGCTCTTGGGCTCCAGCACCAGGCGCAGGTCGGCCGCCGACTCGTCGCGCACGTCGGCCAGCATGGCGAGCTTGCGGGCCTGCAGCAGCTCGGCGATGCGCTCCACCAGGCGCGACTTCTGCACCTGATAGGGAATCTCGGTGACGACGATCTGATAGCCGCCGCCCTTCTGCTTCTCGACCTGCCAGCGGGCGCGCACGCGGAACGCGCCGCGGCCGGTCTTGTAGGCCTCGACCACCGCGGCGCGGTCCTCGACCAGCACCCCGCCGGTCGGGAAGTCGGGCCCGGGCATCAGCTCGCAGAGCTTCTGCGCGGTCGCCTTGGGATACTTGATGAGATGCAGCAGCGCGTCGCAGACCTCGCCCACGTTGTGGGGCGGGATCGCCGTCGCCATGCCGACCGCGATGCCCTGGGCGCCGTTGGCCAGCAGGTTGGGAAAGCTGGCCGGCAGCACCTCCGGCTCCAGGGCGTCGCCGTCGTAGGTCGGGCGAAAGCCGACGGTGTCCTCGTCGATGCCGTCGAGCAGCGCCATGGCGACGTCGGTCAGCCGCGCCTCGGTGTAGCGCATGGCCGCCGCGTTATCCCCGTCGATGTTGCCGAAGTTGCCCTGGCCGTCGATCAGCGGATAGCGCAGCGAGAAGTCCTGGGCGAGCCGGACCAGGGCGTCGTAGATCGCCTGGTCGCCGTGGGGGTGGAACTTGCCGATCACGTCGCCGACCACCCGGGCCGACTTCTTGAAGCCCTCCTCCGGCGTCAGGCGGAGCTGGCGCATGGCGTAGAGCAGGCGCCGGTGCACAGGCTTGAGGCCGTCGCGCACGTCGGGCAGCGAGCGCGCCATGATGGTGGAGAGCGCGTAGGCGAGATAGCGCTCTTCCAGCGCGTCGACGAAGCGCACGTGGCGGATCTCGCCGGCCGGCGCTGAAGAGGAAGACGAGGCCATGTCGGCTCCTGATTTTACCAGATGTGGTAGTCAGACCCGGAACGAACCCACAATAAATCGGCCCGACCCGCGCCGCAAGGCGGCCCGCCAGGCCCAGCGGACCCGCCCGGGCGCCCGCGTCACGGCCGGCCGGACAGCTTGCCCGCCGCGCCGCTGGGAAACGAGAACGCCCCGAAGTCCCGGCCCCGGTCGAGGCCGATCACGCCGCCGGCGGGACGCGCGCCTTGCGGCGGCGCGCTGCCCTCTTTGGGCGGCAGGCCGGCCGCCAGGCGCGACTTGCCGTCCTCCTGCAGGACGACGTAGTTGCCGATCCGGCGCCCCGGCGGGCCGTGCGGGAAAATCACCTGGCTGCCCACCGTGGTGTGGGCGCGCTGGTCGCCGCAGAAGGGCGCGCCGCTCAGCTCGAGGCAAGACTGCGCGCGGGCGCCCGCGCCGAGGCCGACCGCCTCCAGCCAGACGACGGCGGGGACGAGCCAAAGACCGCGCTTCGACGGGAGTGGGGTCATGGCTTTGATGTAGGGAGCCGGCGCGCCCGGCGCCAGCGCGCCCGCGCCCGGTGCCGAAGCCTCACGAGCGGCGGAAGCGGTCGACGCGGTAGGGCCTCATGTCGAGGCCGGGGTCGCGGCCGGCCGCGAGATCGGCGATCAGCCGGCCGGTGCGCGCGCCCAGGCCGATGCCGCCATGGCCGTGGCCGAAGGCGAAGAAGGCGTTGTCGTAGCGCGGCGAGCCGGAGATCACCGGCACCGAATCCGGCATCGACGGGCGGAAGCCCATCCACCGCTCGGCCCCCGCGGTGTTGAGCCCCGGCAGCCAGCGCCGGGCCACGCGCAGCAGGACCTCGGCCCGGCGCCAGTCGGGCGGCGCGGCGAGCCCGCCCAGCTCGACCGTGCCGCCGACCCTGAGCCCGATCGCCATGGGCGAGACGACGATGCCGCGCTCGGTGGAATAGAGCGGCGTCTCGGGCGCCACGCCGGGCTCCGCCATGAGCACCGAGTAGCCCCGTTCGGTGTCGAGCAGGGTGTTGCTTGCGAGCCGGCGCGCGAGCGCCCGCGACCAGGCGCCGGCGGCCACCACCACGGCGTCGCAGGGATGGCGGCCCCGGTCGGTCACCACCGCCGCCACCCGGCGCCCCGCGGCGAAGGCGAAGTCGCGCGCCTCCTCGCGGGCGAGGACGCCGCCGCGCGCGACGAAGGACTCGGCGAGGGCCCGCACCAGGCGGAACACGTCGCGCGCCTGGGCGACCTGGGGGTAGAAGATGGCGCGCGCGAAGATCGGCGCCAGGTTGGGCTCGCGGGCCTCGACGGCCGCCTTGTCCAGGATCTCCATCTCGACCCCGCGGCGGCGCTGCAGGTCGATCAGGGGCGCCGCGCGGCGGAAGCCCGCCTCGCTCTCGTAGAGCATGAGGAAGCCGGTCCGGCGGACCATCGCCGCGGCCTCGGCCTGGCGCAGCAGGGGATCGAACTCCTCCAGCGCGCCCTCGAGCAGGCGCGCGAGCGCGATCGAGGCGGCCTCCACCCGCGGCCAGCGGCTCTCCAGCAGGAAGCGCGTCAGCCACGGCGCGAGGCGCGGCAGATAGCCCCAGCGCAGGCGCAGCGGCCCCAGCGGATCCAGCAGCATGGCGGGCACCCGCCAGGCAATGCCCGGCGTCTGGACCGGCACCACCGCCTCGCAGGTCAGCATGGCGCCGTTGCCGTAGGACGCGCCCTCGCCCGGCCC
>JAWWCG010000461.1:0-3742 GCA_033720555.1 Kiloniellales bacterium
CGGGCGGCCCCGGCACGCCGCGCCCCGGCCCGTGCGGCCCGGACGACCGGGTCCATATGCGCGCCGCCCTTGCGCTCGCGCGGCGCGGCCTTGGCCGGGTCGCGCCCAATCCGGCCGTCGGCTGCGTCCTGGTGAAGGCCGGCCGGGTGGTCGGGCGCGGCTGGACCCAGCCCGGCGGGCGGCCGCACGCGGAGAGCGAGGCGCTCGCCCGGGCCGGCGGCGCGGCCAGGGGCGCCACCGCCTATGTCAGCCTGGAGCCCTGCGCCCATCACGGTCGAACGCCGCCCTGCGCCGAGGCCTTGGTCGCCGCCGGCGTCGCGCGCTGCGTCGTGGCGCTGGGCGATCCCGATGGCCGGGTCGCCGGCCGCGGCGTGGACCGGCTCCGCGCGGCGGGCGTCGAGGTGGTCGAGGGCCTGCTCGGCGAGGCGGCGGCGGAGATCAACGCCGGCTACCTGACGCGGGTCCGCCTCGGCCGGCCGCTGGTCACCCTCAAGCTCGCCACCACCCTCGACGGCCGGATCGCCACCGAGGCCGGCGAGAGCCGCTGGCTGACAGGCGAGGCCGCGCGGGCCTGCGCGCACCTGCTGCGCGCCGAGCACGACGCGGTGCTGGTCGGCGGCGGCACGGCGCTCGCCGACGACCCGCGCCTCGACGTGCGGCTGCCGGGCCTCGAGGATCGCCGGCCCTTGCGGGTGGTGCTCGACGGCCGCCTGCGCCTGCCGCCGACCCACGACCTGGCGGCGCGGGCCCGCGCGCAACCCACGCTGCTGTTCACCCGCGCCGGGCATCCGCCCGACCGGCGGCGGCCGCTGGAAAGCGCCGGCGTCGAGCTGGCCGAGGTCGCGGCGGCGGGCGACGGCGGGCTCGCGCTTGCGGCCGTGCTCGAAGAGCTGGGCCGCCGCGGCGTCACCCGTCTTCTGGTCGAGGGCGGCGGCCTGGTGGCGGCCGGCCTGTTGCGGGCCGACCTGGCGGACCGCCTGGCATGGTTCCACGCGCCCGGCGTGATCGGCGCCGACGGCCGCGCCGCCGTCGGCGGCCTCGGCCTCGAGCGTCTTGGCGACATGCCGCGCTTCCGGCGCCGGTCGGTCGCGACGGCCGGCGAGGATCTGGTGGAAACCTACGAGCGCGTCCACTAACTTCGGGCCATGTTTACCGGAATCGTGACAGATCTGGGCCGGGTGCGCGCCGTCGAGGGCCGCGGCGAGCGCCGCATCACCTTCGCCACCGGCTATCCGCCGGCCGACCTGTCGGCGGGAGCCTCGATCGCCTGTTCGGGCGCCTGCCTGACGGTGGTGGCGTTCGGCGAGATCGCGGAGCTGGAAGTCCCGGATGCCCCGGACATGCCGGACGCCCCGGACATGCCGGACGCGCGGAGCTGGTTCGCCGCCGACGTTTCCGCCGAGACGCTGTCGAAGACCACCCTGGGCCACTGGCGGGTCGGCACGCCGGTCAATTTCGAGCGCGCGCTCAGGCTCGGCGACGAGCTGGGCGGCCATCTGGTCTCGGGCCACGTCGACGGCCAGGCCCGGGTCGTCGAGCGCCGGCCCGAGGGCGGCTCCCACCGCTTCGCCTTCACCGCCGCCGCCGACCTCGCGCCGTTCATCGCGCCGAAGGGGTCGATCGCCCTCGACGGCGTGTCGCTGACCGTCAACGAAGTGGCCGACGTCTCCGACGGCGGCTGCCGCTTCGGCGTCAACATCATCCCGCACACCGCGGCGGCGACCACCTTCGGCACGCTCGCCGCCGGCGACGCGGTCAACCTGGAAATAGACATGGTGGCGCGCTACCTTCGGCGCCTCCTGGAGTCGAGATCTTAAGACATGGCCGGTTTGAACCCAGAACCCTGGCGCGCAACCTTCAGCGACGTCATCTCGCCGATCGAGGCGATCATCGAAGAGGCGCGCAACGGCCGCATGTTCATCCTGGTCGACGACGAGGCCCGGGAGAACGAGGGCGATCTGGTGATCCCGGCGCAGATGGCGACGCCGGAGGCGATCAACTTCATGGCCAAGCACGGCCGCGGCCTGATCTGCCTCGCGCTCCCCCCCGGGCGGGTCCGCGAGCTCGGCCTGTCGCTCATGCCGCGCCACAACGAAAGCCGCCACGAGACCGCCTTCACCGTCTCGATCGAGGCGAAGGAGGGCGTCAGCACCGGCATTTCGGCGCCGGACCGCGCCCACACCATCGCCACCGCGATCGACCCGGCCAACGGGCCCAACGACCTGGTGACGCCGGGCCACGTCTTTCCCCTGGTGGCGCGCGAGGGCGGCGTCCTGGTGCGCGCCGGGCACACCGAGGCGGCGGTCGATCTGGCGCGCCTCGCCGGGCTCAACCCGTCCGGCGTGATCTGCGAGATCATGAACGACGACGGCACCATGGCGCGGCGCGACGACCTGATCGCCTTCGCCCAGCTCCACGGCCTGAAGATCGCCACGATCTCGGATCTGATCGCCCACCGGCGGCGCTACGACGAGCTGGTGGAGCGCTCCCTGGAGACCGAGTTCAGCAGCCGCTTCGGCGGCGACTTCCACCTGGCCATCTACCGCACCAAGGTCGGCTACGGCGAGCACGTCGCCCTGTGGAAGGGCGACCTGTCCGCGCCGGAGCCGGTCCTGGTGCGCGTCCACGCGCTCAACCTGCTGGACGACGTGCTGGGCGACCGCACCAGCGGCAAGAGCGGCGAGCTGCAGGCGGCGCTCGAGCTGATCGGCGAGGCGGGGCGCGGCGTCGTGGTGCTGATCCGCGAGCCGGTTCCGACCAGCCTGTCCGACCGCTTGAGCGCGCGGCGCCCCGAGGATCAGGCGGCGACCAACGAGCTGCGCGACATCGGCGTCGGCGCCCACATCCTGTGGGACCTCGGCGTGCGCAGCATGATCCTGCTGTCGAACGCCCAGCACACCTACGTCGGCCTCGAGGGCTACGGCCTGAGCGTGACCGAGTGCCGCCCAATCGGCCCGCCGAAGGGCGGATGATGAGCGCGCCCCACATCCTGATCGTCGAGGCCCGCTACTACGAGGACATCTCCGATGCCTTGTTGGACGGCGCCGAACGGGCCTTCGCCGCGGCGGGCGCGAGCCACGAGCGCTTGGCCGTGCCCGGCGCCTTCGAGATCCCGGCCGCCATCGCCCGGGCCATGGACGCCGGTGAGGCGGGCGGCACGCGCTTCGACGGCTACCTGGCCCTGGGCTGCGTCATCCGCGGCGAAACCAGCCACTACGACTACATCTGCGCCGAGAGCGCCCGAAAACTGCAGGACCTGGCCTGCGACCGGGGCGCGGCGGTGGGCTACGGCATCCTGACCTGCGAGACCGAGGCGCAGGCCTGGGCGCGCGCCCGCCTCGACGGCCGCGACAAGGGCGGCGAGGCGGCGCGGGCCTGCCTCGCAATGATCGCCGTGAACGAGCGCTTCGCGGGCCGGCGGGACTGAGGCCGTGAGCAGCGACGGCGAATCGGTTGAAGGCCGGAAACCGAGCCCGGCCGCGCGGACCGCCGCGCGCCTGGCGGCGGTTCAGGCGCTCTATCAGATGAAGATCACCGGCGAGGACGCGCCGGCGGTGATCGACGACTTCCTGACCCATCGCCTGGCGGGGCAGGGGCCGGAGGGCGAGGCGGTCCGGCTCGAGGCGGCGGACCGGGAGTTCTTCAGCGAGCTGGTGGCGGGCGTGGCGCGGGAGTCCGGCGACCTCGACGACATGCTGACGGCGGTGCTCGCCGAGGCCTGGCCGGTCGAGCGCCTGGAGTC
>JAWWCG010000462.1:0-3738 GCA_033720555.1 Kiloniellales bacterium
GCTCGCCGGCATGGCCTTCGTCCAGATCGTCGAGCCCGGCGCGCCGGTGGTCTACGGCGGCTTCACCTCCAACGTCGACATGAAGGCTGGGGCGCCGGCCTTCGGCACGCCGGAATACACCCAGGCGACGCTGATCGGCGGCCAGCTCGCGCGCCGCTACGGCGTGCCGTTCCGGGCGTCGAACGTCAACGCCTCCAACGCCCCCGACGGCCAGGCGGTCTACGAATCCGCGATGTCGATCTGGGCCTGCGTGCTGGGGCACACCAACGTCGTCATGCACGGCCTGGGCTGGCTCGAGGGCGGGCTCTGCGCCTCCTTCGAGAAGTTCATCCTCGACGCCGAGATGCTGCAGATGATGGCGGAGTTCCTGAAGCCGCCGGAGATCGACGCGGCGAGCCTGGCGCTGGAGGCGATCCGCGACGTCGGCCCCGGCGGCCACTACTTCTCGACCGCGCACACCATGGAGCGCTACGAGCGGGCCTTCTACGCGCCGCTCCTGTCGGACTGGCGCAACTTCGAGACCTGGCTGGAGGACGGCGGCGTCGACGCGACGCGGCGGGCGAACCGGATCTGGAAGCAGATCCTGGCGGACTACCAGCCGCCGCCCCTCGACCCGGCGATCGACGAGGCGCTGCAGGCCTATGTCGACCGGCGCACCGCCGAGGGCGGGGTCCCGGCCGATTGAGCGCGGCCCACGACGCGGGCATCCCCGGGCCTTTACGCCCGGGCCTTTACACCCGGGCCTTAACACCCGGGCCTTAACTCTGGGGCCTTTACGCTAAGACAACCAATTGGATGCTAACTGAACCGTCATGACGCGAACGATCATACCGGTCATCCTCTGTGGCGGCGGCGGCACCCGGCTGTGGCCGCTGTCGCGGGCCGCCTTTCCCAAGCAGCTCCTGGCGCTCGGCGGCGGGCAAAGCCTGCTGCAGGAGACGGCGCTGCGGGCGGCGGCGCCCGGCTTCGGGCCGCCCCTGGCGGTCTGCAACGAGGAGTACCGCTTCCTGGTGGCCCAGCAGCTCCAGGATCTCGGCCAAGCGGGCCGGGTGATGCTGGAGCCGGTGGGGCGCAACACCTGCCCGGCGGCGGCGGCGGCGGCGCTCTACGTCGCGGCCGAGGATCCCGAGGCGCTGCTGCTCATCCTGCCGTCGGACCACGTGATCGCCGACGTTGCGGGCTTTCGCGCCGCGGTCGAGGCGGGGGCGCGGGCGGCGGCGGCGGGCCGGCTGGTCACCTTCGGGGTGACGCCGGACCGGCCGGAGACCGGCTACGGCTACGTCAAGCGGGCCGAGGCGCTGGCCGACGCGCCGGGCTGCTACCGGGTCGAGCGCTTCGTCGAGAAGCCGGACGCGGCGACCGCCGAGGCCTATCTGGCGAGCGGCGACTACGCCTGGAACAGCGGCATGTTCCTGGTCTCGGCGCAGGCGCTGCTGGACGAGACGCGGCGCCTCGCGCCGGACATCGTGCCGGCCTGCGAGGCGGCGCTGGCCGCGGCCGGGCGGGACCAGGACTTCGTGCGGCTGGACGCCGAGGCCTTCGCCAAGAGCCCGTCGATCTCGCTCGACCACGCGGTCATGGAGAAGACCGACCGGGCGGCGGTGGTGCCGGTCGACATCGGCTGGAGCGACGTCGGCTCGTGGGACGCGCTGTGGCGGATCAGCCAGTCGGACGACGACGGCAACACGCTGGTCGGCGACGTGGTGACGCTCGACAGCCGCGGCAGCTACCTGCACAGCGAGAGCCGCCTGCTGGCGGCGCTCGGGGTGGAGGACCTGACCGTGGTGGCGACCACCGACGCGGTGCTGGTGTGCCCGCGCGGCCGCGCCCAGGACGTGCGCGACCTGGTGGCCCGGCTGGACCGCGACGAGCGGCCCGAGACGACGCATCACCGCCGCGTCCACCGGCCCTGGGGCTCCTACGAATCGATCGACACGGACGACGGCTTCCAGGTCAAGCGGCTGATCCTGCTGCCGGGCGCCAGCATCTCGCTGCAGCGCCACCGCCACCGCGCCGAGCACTGGGTGGTGGTGCGCGGCACGGCCGAGGTGACGCGCGACGAGGAGGTCTTCGAGCTCGAGCCCAACCAGTCCACCCACATCCCGGTCGGCGCCGTGCACCGGCTGCGCAATCCCGGCGGCGAGGAGCTCCACATCATCGAGGTGCAGTGCGGCGACTACCTCGGCGAGGACGACATCGAGCGCTTCGAGGACATCTACGGTCGCGCCTGAGCGCCGCCGCGCGCCGCTTTCAGCACCAGCACCAGTACACGCGCCTCAGGCCGGGTCGAGGTGCTCGTCCCACAGGTCGAGATGGACGCTGTCGCCGGGCGCCGCCTGCGCGCCCCACAGCTCCCGCGCCGCGAAGCGCACGCTGTAGACGTGCTGCGGCTGTTCGCCCCTGCCATGGGCGTTGGCGTCGGCGAACACGAAGACGCCGTGATCGCGATCGACGATCCCCGACTTGCCGCGGGCGTAGCGGGGCAGGCGGGTGTGGCCGGTCGGGTTGACGACCCGCGCCACCACCCCGTCGCCGGGGCGGAAGCGCGCCGGCGCGCCGGCCTCGCGCCGGGCGGTGTCCTCGCGGCCGGCCACCCGGGCGACGTCGGCGGGGCGGATCTTGGGCTCTCTGCCGGGCGCGCCGGGCTCCGGGCGGCCGCTCGCCAGCTCCGCCTCGCTCACCAGGCCGGCCTCCTCGAACAGCCGGAGGAAGGTCATCAGCCATTGCTCGTAGTAGGGCTTGGTCAGGTAGTCGGCGGGCGCGATGGTCTCGCGCAGGTAGCGAAAGCGGTCGACGCTCCAGTCGCCCCACGGGCCCATGGCGTCGCCCAGCGCGATCACGCGACCCTCCCAGGCGGCGTGGAACACCGGCTCGTCCGCCTCGATCTCGATCGGGCCGAGGCCGTGCATGCCGCCCATGTCGTGGATGCCGTTCATGCCGGCGCGCCCTCGTCCGCCGCCGGGGCGCGCGCCAGGCCGGTGCCGATCATGGAATCCCGGGTCACCAGGGCGGCCAGGGCCTCCTCGCTCAGGCCCTCGCTGCCCGCCGGGCGCTCCGGCACCACCATGTAGCGCAGCTCGGCGGTGCTGTCCCAGACGCGGATCTCGGTCTCCTCGGGCAGCTCGACGCCGAATTCCCGCAGCACGCCGCGCGGGTCGATGACGGCGCGCGAGCGGTAGGGCGCCGACTTGTACCAGGTGGGCGGCAGTCCCAGCACCGACCAGGGGTAACAGGAGCAGAGGGTGCAGACGACCAGGTTGTGGACCAGGGGCGTGTTCTCCAGGGCGATCAGGTTGGCGCTGCGCCAGCCGGTCAGGCCGAGCGCCGCCAGCGCGCTCTTGGCGTCCGACAGCAGGCTCGCCTTGAACGCCGGGTCCGCCCAGGCGCGCGCCACCACCCGCGCGCCGACGTGCGGGCCGATCTTGGTCTCGTAGGCCTCGACCAGGGCGTCGAGCGCCGCCGGGTCGACGAAGCCCTTCTCGACCAGCAGCGACTCCAGCGCCTTCACCCGCAGCGCCGGGTCGGAGGGCAGGTCGTGGCTATCGTCGGAGCTGTGATCGTGGCTCATGGCGCCGTCCAGGGTTTGGCCGAGTATAGCGACGCCCCCTTGCCTTGTCATGGCGCGCCGGCGCTCAGGAGCCGTCGGGGCCGAGGTAGCGGGGCAGGATGTCCTCGACCGCGGCCGGCTCGAGGCCGAGCGCGGCGAAGCCGGGGCGCGCCGGGTCCGGCACGTTGTCC
>JAWWCG010000463.1:0-3735 GCA_033720555.1 Kiloniellales bacterium
CACTCGCGCGTGCCCGTCTACCGCGAAACCCTGGACGACGTCCTCGGCCTGGTCCACATCAAGGACCTGGTTCCCTATGTCGGCGGCAAGAACGATTTCGACCTGGAATCCATGTTGCGCAAGGCCCTCTTCATCGCTCCGTCGATGCCGGTCCTGGACCTGCTTCTCGAGATGCGCCAGTCGCGGGTGCACATGGCCCTGGTCGTCGACGAATTCGGCGGCATCGACGGCCTGATCACGATCGAGGACCTGGTCGAGGAGATCGTCGGCGAGATCGAGGACGAGCACGATGTCTCCGAGGGTCCGAAGCTGGTCTTGAACCGGGACGGGTCCCTGATCGCGGACTCCCGGGCGACGGTCGAGGATTTCGAGGAGCTGGTCGGCCCGGTGCTGTCGGACGAGGAGCGCGAGAACGATATCGACACGCTGGGCGGCCTGGTTTTCTCGCTGGCCGGGCGCGTGCCCAGCCGCGGCGAGCTGGTGCAGCATCCCCATAGCGGGATTTCCTTCGAGGTCATGGAGGCGGACCCGCGCCGGATCCGGCGCCTGAGAATCCGCAACCTTCCGACAACCGACCAGGACGCCGCGGCCGATGTCGGCTAGGGCGGCGACGGCCGATCCGCGGTCGCTGCCGTGGTCTGAGCGTATCGCCGGAGCCTTGGCCGGGCTCGGCCTGTGGCGCGCGCTCGCCCTGGCCGCAGCATTCGGCGCGCTGGCGGCCGGCGCTCTGCCGCCGATCCACGCGATCCCGCTGCTGTGGGTCGCCTTCCCCGCTCTCGTCTGGTTGCTCGACGGGGCGCGGCGCTGGCCGCGCGCCTTCCTCACCGGCTGGGCCTTCGGCCTGGGATACTTCGCCGCCGGGCTCTACTGGGTGGGCCATTCGTTCCTGGTCGACGCCGAGCGATTCGGGACCCTGATGCCGTTCGCCGTCGCCGCGCTGGCCGGCGGCATGGCGCTGTTTCCCGGCTTGGCCGTGCTCGGGGTCTGGTTGAGCCGCAGCCGCGGCCTGGCGCGCGTCTTCGTGCTGGCCGGCGCCTGGCTGGCCGGCGAATGGCTGCGGGCCTGGGCCCTGACCGGATTTCCCTGGAACCTGATCGGCTCGGTGTGGGCCGTCTCCGATGCCCCCCTGCAGCTCGCCTCGGTGGCCGGGGTGTGGGGCTTGAGCCTGTTGACGGTCGTGTCGGCCGCGGCGCCGAGCTGTCTGGCGGCCGAGGGCTCACGCCGGCGGCGCTGGGCGACGGCGCTGGGCGTGGCGCTGGTCGCGCCCGCGGTTCTGTGGGGGTTCGGCTTGGCGCGCCTGGCCGCTGCGCCGGCGCCCGGGGCCGAGAGCGTGCCGGGCGTCCTGCTGCGGGTGGTGCAGCCCAACATCGCCCAGCGGCTCAAGTGGCGCGCGGATCTCCGGGCGCGGCACGTCGCCGAACTGATGGCGCTGTCCAAGGGATCCGGGTCGGAGGCGGTCACGCACGTCGTTTGGCCGGAGGCGGCGATCCCCTTCCTCCTGCCGGACGCCAAGGAGGTGCTCGACGCGGTCGCCGAGATCGTGCCGCCGGGCGGGCTCTTGCTGACGGGCGCCCCGCGCGGCGCCGAGGCCGACGGAGAGGCCGACGGCGAGGCCCGGCTGTGGAACAGCCTGTTCGCCATCGACGGCGCCGGCCAAGTGGCCGCCGTCTACGACAAGCGCCACCTGGTGCCCTTCGGCGAGTACGTCCCGCTGCGCGCGCTGCTGCCGGTGGATAAGCTGGCCCCGGGCAGCCGGGATTTCAGTTTCGGCCGCGGGCCCCGATCCATGCGCCTGCCAGGGCTGCCGGAGGCCAGCGCGCTGATCTGCTACGAGGTGATCTTTCCCGGCCGCGTGGTGGATCCGGGCAGCGATCCGAAATGGCTCCTCAACCTGACCAACGACGGCTGGTTCGGCACCAGCAGCGGGCCCTACCAGCACTTCGCCGCCGCCCGCTTGCGCGCGGTCGAGGAGGGCCTGCCGCTGGTCCGGGCGGCCAATACTGGAATTTCGGCGGTGGTGGACCCCTACGGCCGGGTCCTGGCAAGCCTCGCGCTGAACCGCGCCGGCGTGATCGATTCACCACTACCGCAAGCGCTGGAAGACTCCACCCTCTTTTCGCGTCTTGGTGACTGGTCGGTATTGATCTTGTTGATCGCTACATTTACTGTCGCCCGCATCGTTCGCCGTGCGCCATAGGTTGCATCGAACGACGGTTGTAGATTTACTTCTGCCTATTACTATATGCAGGAGGCCGTCGGGGTTTGTTCAACCTAAGCGTGATTTTGGGGGCGGCGGGCGTTCCAACCAGACAGTGCTAGACAGCGAACGGGAGGAACTTCGAACATGAAACGAAGCAGTGGATCCGGCCGTGGTCGCGGACGTGTTGCCGGAGGGCCAAACCCTATCGACATTCACGTCGGGAGCCGGGTCCGGCTCAGACGAACCTTGCTGGGGATGAGCCAAGAGAAACTTGGTGAAGCAATAGGTTTAACGTTTCAGCAAGTTCAGAAGTACGAGCGGGGCGCCAATCGAATCGGCGCCAGTCGCTTGTTCGACCTTTCGCGGGTTCTGGACGTGCCGATCGGGTTTTTCTTCGAGGAAATGTCCGACGACGTTGCGGCGCGCTCGCCCCGTCAGATCAGGGGGATGTCGGAAAAGCAAACCAAGTACGAACCGGACCCGATGGCCAAACGGGAGACCTTGGAGCTGGTTCGCGCGTACTACCGAATCACCGACGCACGGGTGCGCAAGCGCCTGTTCGAGATGACGAAGGCCCTGGCCGCCTTCAGCCAGCAGAAGGAATAGCCTCGGACGTTCCGTCCCGGGGCTGCCCAGCCCTAATCCTTTGCTGCTGGCCTCAAACTCGCGGATCGCCGGGGTCCGCGGGACGGGCAGGCTATTTCGCCGGCACCACCCGGGCGCCGCCGCCGGCGTCCGCTTTAGGCTTGACGCCCGCCGCGCGAAGGCTACAAGAACCTCGGGCACGCCTCGCCAATCGGCTGTCTTTGCTAGGACTCCGAGGCCTCCGACGGCCGGGTCTGGCCGTCGCGGGCGCGGCCGCGCGCCGGACGCACACACCGGGCACGCGCATGGGTGATGCGCACCGGTGACGCGCATCGGGCGACACAAAGCTTGAACGGGAGCGAGCGGTGAGAAAGGGCAAGTATCTCTTTACCAGCGAATCCGTCGCCGAGGGACACCCCGACAAGGTTTGCGATCGAATCTCCGATGCGATCCTGGATGCCTTCCTCACGCACGACCCCGAATCGCGGGTCGCCGTGGAAACTCTGGCGACGACCAATCGCATCGTGCTGGCCGGCGAGGTGCGGGGCCCCAAAGGGGTGACCTCGGACATGATCGAAGACGTGGCCCGCCACGCCGTCAAGGAGATCGGCTACGAGCAGGCCGGCTTTCACTGGCGCACCGCCGAGATCGAGAACCACATCCACGAGCAGTCCGCCGACATCGCCCAGGGCGTCGATGCCGCCGGCAACAAGGACGAGGGCGCCGGCGACCAGGGCATCATGTTCGGCTATGCCTGTTCGGAAACCGAGCAGCTCATGCCCGCGCCGATCTTCTTCGCCCACAGCATATTGAAATCCCTGGCGGAGGCCCGCCATTCGGGGGCCGAGCCGGGCTTGGGGCCCGACGCCAAGAGCCAGGTCACGCTGGAGTACGAAAACGACCGCCCGATGCGCTCGACCTCGATCGTGGTCTCGACCCAGCACGATGCG
>JAWWCG010000464.1:0-3723 GCA_033720555.1 Kiloniellales bacterium
CAAGATAAGATTCGCGAAGGCCGTGCTGCACGGCCTGAAGCCGCGCAAGGTGCGCTACGACGTGCACGATTCCGAGGACACCGGGCTGCTGCTGCGGGTGTCGCCGCAGGGCCGCAAGACCTGGATGGTGAACTACCGCTCCCACACCGGCGTGAAGCAGCAGCGGCCGCTCGGCAAGTTTCCCGCCATGGGCATCGCCGAGGCCCGCCAGGCCGCCGACCAGGCCCAGACCCAAGACGCCCAGGCGGACGACTGAGCCGGCCCGCCCGGCCCGGCCGCTTTCCCGGACTTTCGGCGGACTTTACGCGGACTTTGCGCGGACTTTACCCGGACTTTACCTGGGCGCCGACTTGGGCGGAGAATGGCGCGCGAGGACAGTCTGCGGAGGGCGCGCGCCATGACCAAAACCTATCACCAACCCCTGGGCGGCAACGAGATGCCGCGCTTCGCCGGGCCGGCGACCATGATGCGGCTGCCCTCCCAGGACGATCCGACCGACCTCGACGTCTGTTTCGTCGGCGTGCCGCTCGACATCGGCACCTCGAACCGGGGCGGCGCCCGCTTCGCGCCGCGCCAGATCCGCGCCGAATCGGCCATGATCCGGCCCTACAACATGGCGACCCGGGCGGCGCCCTTCGATTCCCTCTCGGTGGCCGACATCGGCGACGTCGCGATCAACACCTTCGATCTGAAGAAATCCGTGGCGCTCATCGAGGCGGCCTACGACGCCATCCTCGCCAAGGGCTGCGTGCCGCTGACCCTGGGCGGGGACCACACGATCGTGCTGCCGATCCTGCGCGCCATGCGCAAGGTCCACGGGCCCGTGGGCGTGGTGCACGTCGACGCCCACGCCGACGTCAACGACACCATGTTCGGCGAGAAGATCGCCCACGGCACCCCGTTCCGCCGGGTCGTCGAGGAGGGGCTGGTCGATCCGAACCGGGTGGTCCAGATCGGCCTCAGGGCCACCGGCTACGCGGCCGACGACTTCGACTGGCCGCGCCGGCAGGGATTCCGCGTGGTCCAGGCCGAGGACTGCTGGCACCAGTCCCTAACGCCGCTGATGGCCGAGGTGCGCGCGCAGATGGGCGAGCATCCGGTCTACGTCAGCTTCGACATCGACGGGCTCGACCCGGCCTTCGCGCCCGGCACCGGGACGCCGGAGATCGGCGGCCTGACCGGCATCCAGGGCATCGAGATCCTGCGCGGCTGCCGCGGGCTTAACGTCGTCGGCGGCGATCTGGTCGAGGTCTCGCCGCCCTACGACCGCTCCGGCAACACCGCCCTGCTGGCGGCGAACCTGCTCTACGAGCTGCTGTGCAGCCTACCGGGCGTCGCCCTGCGCAACTAGCCGCCGTTTTCGGCGGTTTGCCGGGGCCTTTTTCGGCGATTCGTCGGGCCCGAGTCGCGTACGTATCCGTACGTTTCCCGAGATCCGCCGGAATCAAAAATTATTTCATTTTGTCACAATATGTGACTTTCTAATTCACTTGCTGGCCGAGACTCAGTCCTTGCCAATGCTTGGCGGTTATTTGCCCAGGCCCCGGAAGTACATCGCACGCCCCGATTTGTCTCGGCGGCCGGCCCGGGACCGACAGGATTTCTCTTTCAATAATCGCCGGGTCGACTTAAAGAACTGCGTTAGTCTTAGCTTCCTAAATATAAGATATGAGATCGTAATTAATACATAATACGTAGTAACGTACTTTGAAAGCCGATGAATTTATCATATTTTTTTCTGTAATTGTCTTCGACAAATTCACCGCA
This sequence comes from Kiloniellales bacterium, assembly GCA_033720555.1. Taxonomy (GTDB): domain Bacteria; phylum Pseudomonadota; class Alphaproteobacteria; order Kiloniellales; family JAKSDN01; genus CALJXB01. The sequence continues at coordinate 1,768 of JAWWCG010000464.1, forward strand.
CTCTGGAGATATTTGGCAAAGTTATTCATAAAATACATAAGGAGGTACGAGTTTCATTATCAATCTACCTTCAATAACGATGGGAGCGCCCTCAACAACAGAATTGTTTCGACCTGTTTTTCCGACTATAAGCGGCGCGACTGCGATGCACGGTTTCGAGTCGCGCCTCGTAGTCTTATCTGACCTGGGTCGACCGCCGCCGATCTGATCGAAATCCGAGGGCGCGGAAGACCGGGGATCGCCGCCGAGGTCGCTGCTCGCTGCCTTATTTCGAGAGCGGACTGCTGCGGAGCCGCGGGCCTAGGCCCGGGGCGCAGACGAGAGGTGCGAACCGGAGCCGCGCGGGGGGGTGAGCGCGGGTCTGGTGTTGGCCGTGTACGAACCGGATAGCTTGTGAAACGCGGGGACCATGTCGAACGTCACTCCCACCAGCAATGACGCTCTGCCGCTCAAGCGCGCGGAGTTCGAGACCATCGCCGCCGGCCTCGACTACGCCGCGCGGGGCGAGACCGGGTGCAACTTCTTCTCGAGCCGGGGGGAGTTGGTCCAGGCGCTCGGCTACCGCGAGATCCGCGAGCGCGCGACCGATCTGGCGCGCGCCCTGGCGCGCAGCGGCGTGCGGCGCGGCGAACGCCTGGCCATCATCGCCGAGACGTCGCCCGACTTCCTGATCTTTTTCTTCGCCTGCCAATACGCCGGCCTGGTGCCGGTGCCGCTGCCGCTCAGCGTCAACCTCGGCGGCCGCGAGGGCTATGTGACGCGGCTGCGCAACATGATGACGCGGGCGGGCGTTCGTCTCGCCGTCGCCGCGCCCGATCTGGTGGTTTATCTGGAAGAGGCGGCCAAGGGCCTGCAGGTGGACTACCTCGGCACGCCCGAGGATTTCTACCGCCTGCCGTCGGACGGCGGCGATCTGCGCCCGCTCGGCCCGGACGAGCCCTGCTATATCCAATATTCCTCCGGCAGCACCAGCCTGCCGCGCGGCGTGCTGGTCACCCAGCGGGCGATCACCGAGAACGCGCGGGCCATCGGCCAGCACGGGCTCCAGCTGCGCCCGGGCGACCGCAGCGCCAACTGGCTGCCGCTCTATCACGACATGGGGCTGGTCGGCTTCTGCCTGACCCCGGCCCTCAACCAGGTCACCATCGACTACCTGGCGAGCACCGCCTTCGCCCGCCGGCCGCTGGTCTGGCTCGGCATCCTCTCCAAGCACGGCGCCACGATCTCCTTCAGCCCGACCTTCGGCTACGAGCTCTGCGCCCGGGTCTCGGGCCGCGTCGACGTCAAGGACTTCGACCTGTCGCGCTGGCGGGTCGCCGGCGTCGGCGGCGAGATGGTCCGCCCGAGCGCGCTCATGGAGTTCGCCGATTGCTTCGCCGACAGCGGCTTCGACCCGGCCGCCTTCGTGCCCAGCTACGGGCTCGCCGAATCGACCCTGGCGGTCAGCTTCTCGCCGCTCGGCAAGGGCCTGCGGGTCGACCGGGTCAGCCGCGAGGCCTACGTGCGCTCGGCCCTGGCGATCCCGGCCAGCGGCAATGGCAACGGGAACGGCAACGGCAGCGGTTACGGCAAAGGTTACGGATCCGGCCAGAGCTCGCGCGCCTTCGTCAAATGCGGAGGCGCCTTGCCCGGCCACCGGATCGAGATCCGCGACCAAAGCAACGAGCGCCTGCCGGACCGGCGGATCGGCTGGGTCTGCATCTCGGGCCCCAGCCTGATGCAGGGCTATTTCGACGACGCGGACGCGACCGCCACCATGTTCACCGACGACGGCTGGCTCAACACCGGCGACATGGGCTACATGGTGGACGGCGAGCTGGTGATCACCGGGCGCAGCAAGGACCTGATCATCTGCAACGGGCGCAACATCTGGCCGCAGGATCTGGAATGGGCGGTGGAGTCCCGCTGCGGCGTCAGCCCCGGCCATGTCGCCGCCTTCTCGGTCGACGACGACGA
>JAWWCG010000465.1:0-3715 GCA_033720555.1 Kiloniellales bacterium
ACCGACGCGCAGGCCGAGGTGACGGTGCGACTCGAAGAGGCCGGCAAGTCGGTGAACGGCCAGGGCGCGGATTACGACACCCTGGTGGCCTCGGCGCGCGCCTACGTCAACGCGCTCAACAAGCTTCTGGTAAAGCGGGAGAAAACGGCGCCGGCGGCGATTTCCGCCTAGGCGCGGGCGCGCCGGCGGGCGCTAACGAGACCTTAAGGCTAACGCTCTAACTTGCTTTTGCCACTGGGGGGCGCTATTCGGGACCCCCCATTGGTATCTGCCGATTCGAGTCGTCCTCATAGCCTCTGAGAGGTTCTCGCGACCATGATCTCCCACATCCTCGGCATGCTCTCGGCCGATATGGCCATCGACCTGGGGACCGCCAATACCTTGGTGTACGTGAAGGGCCGCGGGATCGTCCTCAACGAGCCGTCGGTCGTCGCGATCGCCGACGTGCGCGGTAAGAAGCAAGTGCTGGCGGTCGGCGACGAGGCCAAGATGATGCTGGGCCGCACGCCCGGCAACATCCAGGCGATCCGGCCGCTGCGCGACGGCGTCATCGCCGACTTCGAAGTCGCCGAAGAGATGATCAAGCACTTCATCCGCAAGGTCCACAACCGGCGCAGCTTCGCCAGCCCCCAGATCATCGTGTGCGTGCCGTCCGGCTCGACCGCGGTGGAGCGCCGGGCGATCCAGGAATCGGCGGAAAGCGCCGGCGCGCGTCGGGTGTTCCTGATCGAGGAGCCGATGGCCGCCGCGATCGGCGCCGGCCTGCCGGTGACCGAGCCGACCGGCTCCATGGTGGTCGACGTCGGCGGCGGCACCACCGAGGTGGCGGTGCTCTCGCTCGGCGGCATCGTCTATGCACGCTCGGTGCGCGTCGGCGGCGACAAGATGGACGAGGCGATCATCGCCTACATCCGCCGCAACCATAACCTGCTGGTGGGCGAGGCCTCGGCCGAGCGCATCAAGAAGGACATCGGCTCGGCCTGCCCGCCGGACGACGGCGAGGGCGAGACCATGGAGATCAAGGGCCGCGACCTGATGAACGGCGTGCCCAAGGAGCTGGTCATTTCCGAGCGGCAGGTGGCGGAATCCCTGGCCGAGCCGGTCGGCGCCATCGTCGAGGCGGTCAAGGTGGCGCTCGAGCACACCGCCCCGGAGCTGGCCGCCGACATCGTCGACAAGGGCATCGTGCTGACCGGTGGCGGCGCCCTGCTCGGCAATCTCGATTTCGTGCTGCGCGCCTCGACGGGCCTGCCGGTGTCGATCGCCGACGATCCGCTCTCGTGCGTCGCCTTGGGCACCGGACGCTGTCTGGAGGAGATGCAGACCCTGCAGAATGTGCTCATCTCGCCCTACTAGGCACACCCGGCAAGAGAGCGTGATTTCGGCCCGCACGGCAAGTCGTAAAGACTTTATTAATCTTCCTCTTCCTATCTTGCCTGGACCGGCGACGGCGGGCCGGAAGACTTTGGTATGAAAGCGGAAGTTACGGTCAGGAGGACCATTTGACCAAGAGCCACGGCCTTGTCGTGAAGCTGGCCCAGCCGGTGAAGGCCTGGATCCAACGTTCGGCCCTGCTCCTCCTGGTCACGGCGGCGGTCGCCTTGATGCTGCTGAGCCGCACCCAAAGCGGCGCGATCGACCAGGCCCGCGCGCTGGTCGCCGACGCCGTCACCCCGATCCTGGATTTCGCCTCGCGGCCGATCAGCGGTACGGTCGACGCCCTGGAGAACGCCCAGAGCCTGATGGCCTTGGCCAAGGAGAACGCCGCCCTCAGGGAGACCAATCAGCGGCTGCGCAACTGGCAGGCGGTGGCCTACCGCCTCGAGGCGGAGAACGGCGCCCTCAGGGAACTGCTGCGCATGGTGCCGGACCCGCAAAGCCGCTACGTCACCGGGCGCGTGGTCGCCGACAACGGCGGCGCCTTCGTGCGCTCGGTGCTGGTCAACGCGGGCGGCCGCGACGGCGTCATCCAGGGCCAGGCGGCGGTCACCGGCGAGGGGCTCGCCGGCCGGGTCGCCCAGGTCGGCGGGCGCTCGGCGCGGGTCCTGCTGCTGACCGACATGAACAGCCGCATCCCGGTGATGCTGGCCCACAGCCGCGAGCGCGCGGTGCTGGCGGGCAACAACACCAATCGCCCGGCGCTGCTCTACCTCGGCCCGCGCAGCCGGGTCGAGGCGGGCGACCGGGTGCTCACCTCCGGCGACGGCGGCGTGTTTCCGGCCGGCCTGCCGGTCGGCGTGGTGGCGTCCGTCGGCGACGGCACGGTCATGGTGCAGCCGTTCGTCGACTGGGACCGCATGGAGTACCTGCGGCTGATCGATTTCCAATTGCCGGGCCTTTTGCTGCCCGCCGGGGGCGCTGATTAACGGGAGGCCGGCCGCCGTGCGGGAAGACGTCTGGAATCGGCTCGATCTGATCGCCCGCAACATCCTGCCGTTTTTCGCGACCATTCTCCTGATCATGGTCGCCATGGTGCCGCTCAGGGTGCCGATCCTGTCGCCGGTGATCCCCTCCTTGCCGGTGATCGCGGTCTACTACTGGTCGGTCTACAAGCCCAACCTCATGCCGGTCTGGGCGATCTTCCTGATCGGCCTGTTCCATGACCTCCTGGCGGCGGGGCCGCCCGGGGTCGGGATCCTCTCGCTGCTCCTGGTCCACGGCCTGGTCGAGAGCCTGCGCCGCTTCCTGGTGGGCGCCGGCTTCCTCGCGATCTGGCTGGTGTTCGTGCCGGTGGCCGCGGCGGCCCTGCTGTCCGCCTGGCTGCTCGCCTCGCTGGTCGAGACCCGCCTGTTCGATTTCGAGCCGACCGTCTTCCGCTATTTCGCGACCATCGCGGTCTATCCCTGCCTGGCCTGGGTCTTGAGTCAGCTCCAGCGCACGCTGGTGCGCTAGGTCCGCGCGCCATGGCCTACGTCCACGAGGACCAGACGCGCTTCAAGACCTTTTCCCGGCGCGCGCTGCTGCTGGCCGGCGCCAAGTCGGCGCTGCTCGCCAGCCTGATCGGCCGCATGTATTACCTGCAGGTCGTCGAGGGCGAGCGCTATCGCACTCTGGCCGAGGACAACCGCATCAATCTGCGTCTGCTGGCGCCGCCGCGCGGGCGCATCGTCGACCGTTTCGGCACGGCGGTGGCGGACAACCGGGCGAACTTCCGCGTCGTCGTGGTGCCGGAGCAGACCCCGGACCTCGCCCGGATCCTCGACGACCTGGCCCGCATCATCCCGGTGGACGAGGCGGACCGGGAGCGGATCCTGCGGGAGGTCCGCCGCCGGCGCCCCTTCGTGCCGGTGACCGTCCGCGACAACCTGAGCTGGCACCAGGTCAGCCGGGTCGAGGTCAACGCGCCGGGCCTGCCGGGCGTCGCGATCGAGATGGGCGAGACCCGCCACTATCCCTTCGGCGAGCCGATGACCCAGATCCTCGGCTACGTGGCGGCCGTGGCCGAGCACGAGCTGAGCGGCGACCCGCTGCTCGAGCTGCCGGGCTTCCGCATCGGCAAGACCGGGGTCGAGCGGCAGTTCGACGATCAGCTCCGCGGCTCCGCCGGCACCAGCCAGGTGGAGGTGAACGCCGTCGGCCGGGTGATCCGCGAGCTGAGCCGGGACGAGGGCGATCCCGGCCGCGAGCTGGTGCTGAGCATCGACGCCGGCCTGCAGAACTTCGTCCATCAGCGCCTGCTCGGCGAGCGCAGCGCGGCGGCGGTGGTGATGAACGT
>JAWWCG010000466.1:0-3678 GCA_033720555.1 Kiloniellales bacterium
AACTCCCAGCGCGGCGCCGCGCCCCTGACGATGCTCCTGAGGATGGCCTCGAGGATCTCCCTGAGGGTTCTCCTGACGGATTCCCTGAGGATGCCTCAGACGATGCCTCAGACGATGCCTCAGACAACGCCTGGTGCGGCGGTCGGCTCAGGCGCCTTTCTCGATCCGGCCCCACATCTTCTTCCACTCCGCGTCGTGGGCGGTCCAGAAGTCCGGGTCCGCGAAGGTCAGGGCGGATAGGGTGCCGGTCGGATCGAAGGCCGGCAGCTTGCGCACGCTCTCCGGCATCTCGACCTTGGAGGGATCGAGCGACGAGGGGTAGTTCTGGCCTTCCGCCACGGCGATCGAGACCTCCGGCTCCAGCATGTAGTTGAGCAGCTCCTCGGCCTCCGGCAAGGGCGTCCCCTTCATGACGAAGAGGTCCTCCATCCAGGCATAGCTGCCGTTCGGATCGTGGTAGCCGATCGGATGGCCCTGCTCCTGCAGGCCGGCGATGCGCCCGGACCAGGCGTCGCAGACGATGTATTCTTCCTTGGCCAGGAGGTCCATCAGCTCGGCGCCGGAGGAGAAGTACTTGAGGATCAAGCCGCGGTTCTCGCGGATCTTCTCCCAGACCACGTCGATATCCTCGATGTTGTTGGGATCCTGGCCCGACTGCAGGGCGCCGTACCAGATCCGGGTCTGCCAGTCGCCGTAGCCGCCGATCTTGCCCTTGAAGTCCTGGCTCAGGAGGATATTGGCGCCCTCCGTCTCCATGTCGGAGGCCGAGATGTAGTTGGTATTGTAGGCGAGACCGCTGGTGCCGTAGTCGAAAGGCACGCACGAAAGGCCGTCCGGCGTGATCTTGCGGAACGGCTCCAGGAGGCTGTTCATGACCAGCTTGAGGTTGGGAATCTTGGATTCGTCCAGCACCACGCCGTATCCCGCGTCGGTGAACTGCTTGTACTTCACCACGCCGGAGGAGAGGTGAATGTTGTATTCGCCTTCCTGGCTGGCGCGCACGTTGGTGAAGTGCTCCTCCTCGGAGCCGAAGGTGCCGTCGATCACCTTGATGCCGGTCGCCTCCTCGTAGGGGTCGAAGGCGTACTTGCGGAAGGCCTCGGAGACGATCCCGCCCCAGCCGTCGAAGCGGAGCTGCTCGACCTGGGCGGCCGCGTGGCGGGTCGAGGCCAGCAGGCTGGCGCTGGAGACGCCGGCGGCGAGCGCGGCGCAGCCGAGCAGGCTGACGAAGTCGCGCCGGTCGATGTCGCCGTTGCCGTAGCGTTCGAGCAATCGTTCCAGACGTTTGGTGCTGTCCATTTTTTCGTTCATGTTGTTTACCTCCCTTGGGGTTCCCTGTCGGACGCTGTTTCTTATTCGATCACGCGCGCGCCCGCAGGAAATAGCGCGCGACCGCTCCGCCGGCCAAAGGCAGGCCGACGGTAATGAGAATCATGACGGTGCCCAGGGCGTTGATCTCCGGGCTGATCGAGGTGCGCAACATGCCGAAGATCTGCGTCGGCACCGTCTCCATCCCCGGCGGCCGCCAGAAGATGGTCGCCGTGATGTTGTCGAAGGAAATGGTAAAGGAGAACAGCAGCCCCGCAAAGACCGCCGGCATGAGCAGCGGCAGGGTGACCGCCAGGAAGGTCTGGAAGCGGTTGGCGCCGAGCGACAGCGCAGCCTCCTCGTAGACCCGCTTCACGCCGTAGAGGCGCGCCTGCACGACCAACACCACGTAGGGCAGCGAGACCAGGACGTGGCCGAGCAGCAGCACCATGAAGCTGCGCGGCTCGGCGAGCCAGCGCATGAACAGCAGCAGCCCGACCGCCAGCACGGTCTCGGGAATCAGAACCGGCGCCACCAAGAGGGTGTTGATCCAGGTCTTGCCCGGAAAGTCGTAGCGCACGATGGCGAGCGAGGCGAGCACCCCCATGGTGGTGGCGATCAGCGCGGTCAGCACGCCGAGCACCAGTGAGGTCCGGAAGGCGCGCACGATGGCGTCGTTGTTGTAGAGCTCCTCGAACCAGCGCAGCGAGAAGCCCTCGATCGGAAAGCCGCCGAACTGGGCCGAGTTGAAGGCCAGCACCACGACGATGGCGATCGGCGCGAACATGAAGATGTAGACCAGGACCATGAACGCCCGGATCGCCGCCCAGCCCGCGCGCTCCTGGCTCATCAGGAGAGCGCCTTATAGACCTGGGCGACGCCCATGAAGCGGTTGTATACCACCACCACGGTGCCCAGCATGATCAGCAGGACGAAGGAGAGGGTCGCGCCCATGGGCCAGTTCAGCTCGTCCAGCAGCGCGTCGTAGATCAGATTGGCGAACAGGAAGTCGCCCGGCCCGCCGAGGATCAGTGGCGTCACGTAGGTGCCGGCGGCGAGCACGAAGCACAGCAGGCAACCGGCGGCGAGCCCCGGCACCGACAGCGGCAGGGTCACCTCGAAGAAGGACTGCAGCGGCGTCGCGCCGAGCGTGCGCGCGGCGGGCACCAGGTTCCTGTCGATCCCCTCGAGGCTGACATAGATGTTGAGCACCATGTAGGGCAGCAGGAAGTGGATCATGCCCATGATCACCGCGCCCTCGTTGTAGAGCAGGTCGAGGGGCTGATCGATCACGCCGAGCCATTGCAGAACCACGTTGATGATACCCTCGCCGCCGAGCACGTGGATCCACGAGAAGGTGCGGATGATGAAGCTGACCCAGAACGGCAGAATGAGCAGCAGCATCAAGAGCCACTTGTGGCGGTAGGACGTCATGGCGATGAAGTAGGCCGGCGGATAGCCGATCAGGACGCAGGCCACCATGGTGATGGCGGCGATGCGGAAGGTGCGCCAGATCGCCGCGTGATAGTAGCTGTCGGTGAAGAATTCCCGCCAGTTGGCGAACTGGAACGCCGGCCGGTCGACGCCGACGTCGATGTACTCGTAGAAGGTGTACATGAAGATGATGGCCATGGGGATGACCATCAGGAAGACGATGGTGATCATCGCCGGCCCGAGCAGGTACCACGGCCGCGACGCCTCCGACGTCCTCAAAGCGATTGCCACGCTGCCTCCCCTTGCCCGCGCGTCAGGCTAGCAAAACCCTGACGCCTAGGACAAGTGCGGGCGATCGCCCTGCCCCACCGCGGCCGCGAGGCGGTCCCGGCGGTGCGCGGTCCGGGCTCAGGCCAGGCGCTCGATCTCCTCGGGCCGGCCCACGGTGACCGCCAGGTCGTTCACCAGGCCGTCGCCGAGCGAATAGACCCAGCCGTGCACGGAAAGCTTTTGGCCGCGGGCCCAGGCCTCCTGCACGAAGATGTCGGTGGCGACGTTGCGCACCTGCTGGACCACGTTAAGCTCGCACAGGCGGTTGAGCCGCCGGCCCTCGTCGGCGATGCCCGCCAGCTCATCGCGGTGCCGGTCGCGGACCTCGCGCACCGGATGCAGCCAGTGGTCGACCAGGCCGCGGCGCCGGCCGTCGACGGCGGCCGCGACCCCGCCGCAGCCGTAATGGCCGACCACCATGATGTGCTGGACCTTCAGGACGTCGATCGCGAACTGCAGCACCGAGAGGTAGTTGGCGTCCTGCGGCGGCGCCAGGTTGGCGACGTTGCGGTGGACGAACAGCTCGCCGGGGTCGAGGCCGACGATTTCGTTGGCCGGCACCCGGCTGTCGGCGCAGCCGATCCAGAGGTACTCCGGGGCCTGCTG
>JAWWCG010000467.1:0-3673 GCA_033720555.1 Kiloniellales bacterium
GCAATGCATTGCGCCGAGACCTTGCGCGAGCGCTACCGCGGCGCGGCCTATCGCGAGCGCTACGCCGCCTACCGCAAGGAGAGCGAGGGCCTCGACCCGGAGGACGAGGCCGCCTGGCTCGCGCGCGGCCTCATGCCGGACCCCGATCGGGTGCGCATCCGGGTCTACGCCACCCAGTCGACCCACAAGACCCTGACCTCGCTGCGCCAGGGCTCGATGATTCACATTCACGACCAGGACTACAAGGCCAAGGTCGAGGAGCCGTTCCACGAGGCCTACATGACCCACACCTCGACCTCGCCCAACTATCAGATCCTGGCCTCGCTCGACGTCGGCCGCCGCCAGGTCGAGCTGGAGGGCTTCGAGCTGGTGCAGAAGCAGGTCGAGATGGCGATGGTGCTGCGCGAGCGCCTCACCACCCATCCGCTGCTCGCCAAGTACTTCAAGATGCTGTCGGTCGGCGAGCTGGTGCCGGAGGCATACCGCCAGTCCGGCATCCAGTCCTACTACGACGAGGATTCCGGCTGGACCGACATCTGGGAGGCCTGGGCGCACGACGAGTTCACCCTCGACGCCACCCGCCTCACGCTCAGCGTCGGCAAGACCGGCCTCGACGGCGATACCTTCAAGACCGACGTCCTGATGGACAAGTACGGCATCCAGATCAACAAGACCTCGCGCAACACCGTGCTCTTCATGACCAACATCGGCACCACCCGCAGCTCGACCGCCTATCTCATCGAGGTGCTGGTGCAGATCGCCCAGGAGCTGGACGAGCGCCTGGAGGACGCCAGCCCGCCGGAGCGCCGGATCCAGGAGAAGCGGGTGCGCGCGCTCACCGAGGAGCTGCCGCCGCTACCCGACTTCAGCCGCTTCCACGACGCCTTTCGCCGCGATCCCAGCGGCGACACGCCGGAGGGCGATTTGCGGGCCGCCTATTTCCTGTCCTACGACGATTCGGCCTGCGAGTACCTCGGCCTCGACGACGGCGGGCTGGACGCGGCGATGGACGCCGGCCGCGAGGTGGTGTCGACCAGCTTCATCATTCCCTATCCGCCGGGCTTCCCGATCCTCGTGCCGGGGCAGGTGATCAGCCGCGAGATCCTGGACTTCATGCGCGCGCTCGACGTCAAGGAGATCCACGGCTACCGCCCCGAGCTGGGCCTGCGCGTCTTCACCGAGGCGGCGCTCGGGGCCGATCCCCTGGCGGCCGGCCTGAGGACGGAGAAGTCGGCGGCGGAATAGGCGAGGCGGCGCCCGGTATCGCCCGGCGCCGAACAAGAAATCGCGGTCACAGGGGGACGAGACAGGGGGAAATCATGGCCAAGTCAGGGCGCAGGAAACTCAGCGGCATCTCAGACATCCGCCGTTTCTTTCACCGCAACGAAACGCCGATCTATTTCATCAGCGCCACCAACTTCAACCTGCTCGGCATCGACCAGTGGGTGCGGAACTTCAAGTACATCTGCTACATCGACTGCTACGACGGTCGCCACCCCAACACCTTCGTGCCCTCGCCGGCGCCGCATCCCGAGTTCGAGAGCATCGAGGACATCAACAACTACCTGCTGCAGCACAAGGAGGTGCTCGACTTCATCAAGGGGCGCGGCGGCCGGCCCAAGGCGACCTTCCTCATGTTCGACCAAAAGACCGAGCAGCTCGCCCGCGACGCCGGCATGCAGGTATGGTTCCCCAAGGCCAAGCTGCGCACCGCGCTGGACAACAAGATCGAGACCGTGCGGGTCGGCGACAAGGCGGGCGTGCCGAGCGTCCCCAACGTGCTGGCCGAGCTCTCCGGCTACGAGGAGCTGCGCAAGCTCGCCAAGAAACTGGGCCCGGACCTGGTGCTGCAGACCGCGTTCGGCGACTCCGGCCACACCACCTTCTTCATCTCCAGCGAAAGCGACTGGAAGCGCCACGCCGACGAGATCGTCGGCCACGGCGAGGTGAAGATCATGAAGCGGATCAAGTGCCGTCAGGCGGCGATCGAGGCCTGCACCACCAAGGCCGGCACCATCGTCGGGCCGCTGATGACCGAGATCGTCGGCTTCAAGGAGCTGACGCCCTACAAGGGCGGCTGGGCCGGCAACGAGATCTTCGCCGATTCCTTCACCCCCGAGCTTCGCGAGCGGGCCCGCGATCTCACCTTCCGCTTCGGCGAGCAGCTCCGCGCGGAGGGCTACCGCGGCTACTTCGAGCTCGACTTCCTGATCGACGAGGACACCGGCGAGGTCTGGCTCGGCGAGCTCAATCCGCGGGTCACCGGCGCCAGCTCGATGACCAATCACGCCGCCTTCGCCCATGCCGACGCGCCCCTGTTCCTGTTCCACCTGCTCGAGTTCAGCAACGTCGACTTCGAGCTGGACGTCGAGGCGCTCAACGCCCGCTGGGCCGACCCCGACAACATCGATAGCTGGAGCCAATTGGTGATCAAGCATACCGAGGACACGGTGGACACCATCGCCGACGCGCCGGAAAGCGGGATCTGGCGGCTCGACAAGAAGGGCCGGCTCAACTACGCCCGCTTCGACTATCACCGCCGCGCCGTGGAAAGCGAGGACGAGGCCTTCTTCCTGCGCATCAGCGGCGCCGGCGACTACCGCTACGAGGGCGCCGACCTCGGGATCCTGGTCACCCGCGGGCGCCTGATGACCAAGAACTTCCGCCTCAACGACCGGGCCAAGACGCTGATCAAGGGCATCCGCAAGCACTACAAGGCCCGGCCGCTGTTCGCCCGGGAGGCCGCGCCCCTGCCCACCCTGCAGCCCGGCGCCTTCAAGATCCTCTAGGCGGGCCCATATGGAGATCCTGTTCCGCGCGATCGCGGAGGACGAACCTGGAGACAAGTGGCAGGCCCTGTTCCAGGAGCAGTGGCCCGCCTACCGCCAGTGGTTCCTCAGCGAGGGCATCGAGGAGCGCCCGACCTATCTCGAGGGGCTGCGCAAGCTCCAGCGCCACATGCCGGAGCTGCTGCCGACCTACGAGCGGCTGTGCGAGCTCGCCGGCGGCCTCGACCTGGAGGCGCGATTCCTCAACCTCTATCGCCCGCCCGCCTACCTCACCGGCTGCAGCCAGGTGGTGTGGCCGGGCGCCGAGCCCATGCTGGTGCGCAACTACGACTATAGCCCGGCGCTGTGCGAGGGCCTGATCCTCAAGAGCCGCTGGAACGGGCGCAGCGTGCTCGCCATGGTCGACTGCCTGTGGGGCGTGCTCGACGGCATCAACGACGCCGGGCTCGCGGTCAGCCTGACCTTCGGCGGCCGCAAGGTGGTCGGCGACGGCTTCGGCATCCCGGTGGTGCTGCGCTACATCCTCGAGTTCTGCGAGACCGCCGAGGAGGCCGGCGAGGTGATGGCCCGCGTCCCGGTGCACATGGCCTACAACGTGACCGCGGTGGACGCGCGCGGGCGCTTCATCACCGCGCTCGCGGCGCCGGATCGCGAGACCAAGATCCGCGAGATCCCGATCGCCGCCAACCACCAGACCTACATCGACTGGCACACCTACGCCCGGGCGACCGCGACGCTGGAGCGCGAGCGCTTTCTCTTCTTCCGCCTGCGCGAGGAGGGCATGACGCCGGAGCGGCTGATCTCCTGCTTCTTCCGCCGCCCGCTCTACACCACCGCCTACGGCCGCGGCTTCGGCACCCTCTACACCTCGGTCTACTGGCCGC
>JAWWCG010000468.1:0-3668 GCA_033720555.1 Kiloniellales bacterium
GAAGCGGCAGTCCTGCGCCTCCTTGAGGCGATCCTCGAGTTCGGCCATGTCGTTGTTGGCGTAGCGCAGCCGGCGCGCCTTGCAGAGGCGGATGCCGTCGATCACCGAGGCATGGTTGAGGGCGTCGGAGATGACCGCGTCCTCGGCGCCCAACAGGGTCTCGAACAGGCCGGTGTTGGCGTCGAAGCAGGACGAATAGAGAATCGCTTCCTCGTGGCCCAGGAAACGAGCGAGGCGCGCCTCCAGCGCCTTGTGCTCCTCCTGGGTGCCGCAGATGAAGCGCACCGAAGCCATGCCGTAGCCGTAGCGCTCGAGCGCCGCCTTGGCCGCCTCGACCAGGGCGGGATGATCGGCCAGGCCGAGGTAGTTGTTGGCGCAGAAGTTGAGTACCTCCTGGCCGCCGGCCACGGTGATGTGGGCGCTCTGCGGCGAGGTAATGACGCGCTCGGCCTTGTAGAGGCCAGCCTCTTCGACCGCCGCCAGTTCGCTGCGCAGATGTTCGGTGAAGGCCGCCGTCATGATCCCGGTCCTCGTGGCGCTTGGGTCGGACTCGAGATCGATCTTAAAGCCTCCGGCGGCGAACTCCACCGCTCGAATGGCGCCCCGGCGGTCGGGGCGGTCGGGGCCGAGGCAATAAACGTCCGGCCGCGGGGGGCGCCCGCGGCCGGACAGACTCGCCGGACCTGCCGGCGCTCAGGCGGCCCGGGTGGCCGCGCCGGTCTCTACGGGCAGGCCGGCCGCGATCCAGTCGGCCTTGCCCTCGTGGTAATCGCGGACGTTGGTGTAGCCGAGCTCGGCCAGGCGTCGGGCGGCGATGCCGGAGTTCTTGCAGGGCGCGCTCGCGCAGTAGACGACGATCAGGGCGCTCCGGTCCGGCAGCAGGTCCGGCGCCAAGGCGTCGACCTTGTCGTGGGGAATGTTGACGGCGCCGGGCAGGTGCTTGTCGGCGTAGTACGTCTCCGACAGGGCCTCCACCAGTGTCAGCTTGGCGCCCTGGTCGAGTTTGGCCTTCAGGTCTTCGCGGGTGATCGTCTCAACCATCTCGGGGTCTCCTTGGTTCGCTTCGGCCGCATCGGGCGGCTCGGCTCAGACATGGGGCTTGCTCTAATGCGAACCAATAGCGCAAAATCGCACTATCAATTCGCAATTTTGCGACTCCGGCGCCATGCTCGACTGGAACGACCTGCGCACCGTCTTGGCGGTCGCCCGCGCCGGCGGCGCCGGCGAGGCGGCGAGCGCCCTGGGCGTCCATCCCTCGACCGTCTTCCGGCGGCTGAACGCCCTCGAGGCCTCGCTCGGCACGCGGCTCTTCACGCGCCTGCCGGAGGGCTACGTGGCGACCGCGGCCGGCGAGGAGCTGTGCGACCTGGCGGAGCGCATGGAGGCGGACATCGCCGTCCTCGACCGCCGGCTCGCCGGGCGGGACCTCAGGCCGAGCGGCACGGTGCGGGTCACCACAACCGACACGCTGATCGGCCTGCTGACGCCCCATTTCGCCGCATTTCGCCGGTCGCATCGCGAGATCGAGCTGCACGTGGTCGTCGCCAACCGTTTCCTCGATCTGACCCGCCACGACGCCGACGTCGCGCTGCGGCCGACCAACGACCCGCCGGAGACCCTGATCGGGCGACGGCTGGCGCGTATCGCCACGGCGGTCTACGGGGCCGAGGCCTACCTCGCCGCCCGGCCCGGCGCGGCCGCGCTGTCGGATCACGACTGGATCGCGCCGGACGAGAGCCTGTCGCACCTGGCCGCGGCCCGCTGGCTGCGCCGGAGAGTGCCGCGCGCCGCCGGCGGCTATCGCGTCAACACCTTGATGGCGGCCTTGGCGGCGGCCAAGGCCGGGCTCGGGCTGGCCGCGCTGCCGTGCTACCTCGGCGACGCCGAGCCGTCGCTGCGGCGCGTGACGCCGCCGCTCGACGAGCTGGACAGCGCCCTGTGGCTGCTCACTCACGAGGACCTGCGCCAGGTGGCCCGGGTGCGCGCGTTCCTCGACGCCATGGCCGAGGCGCTGGCCCGAGAAAAGCGCCGCCTGGAGGGGAGCGCCGCGCCGACGCCGTGAGGCGGCGGGCGAGAAAACCAGCGTTCGCCCGCGCCCGGTGCTGCTCTAAAGCATTTTCCACTCACGTGGAATCGCACCAGCCCGCACCCCCGCCCGGCCACCCATGCCATCGTATGCTAGGGGTGGCCAGGCGAGGGGTGGCCGGGCGGGGGCGTGGGCCGGTTCCGTGAGAACGGAAAACTCTCTAGTCCTCGTAACTGTCGTGCAGGCGGACCCATGCCATGGTGAAGTCGAGGTCCTGCTCGTCGCGGCCCTTCGGCACCAGGTCGAGATAGTTGTAGGCGGTGATCAGCATGTCGAGGCCGCGGGCGTAGCCGGAATAGGTGTGGAAGATCCCGCC
The DNA here is from genome assembly GCA_033720555.1 of Kiloniellales bacterium. Taxonomy (GTDB): domain Bacteria; phylum Pseudomonadota; class Alphaproteobacteria; order Kiloniellales; family JAKSDN01; genus CALJXB01. Next base: position 2,403 of record JAWWCG010000468.1, read on the forward strand.
GTCGCCGTCCCGGTAGAACACGCTGACGCCCGGCGCCTCGGTGCTGGGGAACGTGGTGGTGGTGTAGTTGTAATAGGCGCGGCCGTCGGCGATCTCCTGCTCGGAGAACGAGACGTGATAGTCCCGGTTGAACGCGGTCTCGAACGACGAGACCCATTTGAAGGTCCATCCCATGCGTTGACGGAACGCCGCGATTTGCGCGAAGGGCGCCCGCGACACCGCGACCAGGCTCACGTCGCGGTGCGCCAGATGGACCACCGCCGGCTCGAAGTGATCGGCGAGCAAGGAGCAGCTCTTGCAGCCCTCCTCCCAGTCGGGGCCGAGCATGAAGTGGTAGACGACGAGCTGGCTGCGCCCGGCGAAGAGGTCGGCGAGGGATTCCTTGCCGTCCGGCCCGTCGAACAGGTAGCGCGTCTCGACCCGTTCCCACGGCAGGTCCCGGCGCGCCTGGCTCAGCGAGTCGCGCAGGCGCGTGAACTCCTTCTCCTTGGTCAGCAGCTCCTTGCGGGCCGCGATCCAGTCCTGGTGCGATACGATCTTGTGGGGTGTCACCGCTCGCCTCCCTTCTCGGGCGCGCTCGGGCGCGGCCCGGCTTGCCGTCCTCGTGGCTTCGCGCTATATTTTAGCAATTGCTATAATATACGATGCAATCATTCGGAGCAAGGCCGTGGACGTCTACCACGCGATCGCCGACGGCAACCGCCGCAAGCTGCTGGATCTCCTGTCCCGGGAGGAGCGCGCGGTGCAGGACCTCGTGCCTCATTTCGACGTGACCACCGGCGCCGTCTCCCAGCACCTGAAGATCCTGCTGGCGAGCGGCCTCGTGACCCGGCGCAAGGCGGGGCGCTTTCGCCTCTATCGGGCGAACGCCGCCGCGCTGCAGGACGTCCATGCATGGACCGCGCGCTACCGGCGGTTCTGGGACTCGCGCCTCGATCGGCTCGGCGCCTATCTGGACGAGGCCTGATGCGCTTCGCATTCGAGGTCGAGCGGACCTATCGCCACGGCCCGGCCGAGGTGTGGCGAGCGCTGACCGACCCGGCCGCCCTCGGCGCCTGGCTCATGGAAACGGATTTCTCGGCCGAGGTCGGGCGCGCCTTCCAAATGCGCTGCGACGACGGCCGGGGCGGGACGGACCTCTACCTCTGCAAGGTCCTGGCCCTCGAGCCGCGGCGGCGCATGGTCTGGTCGTGGCGGCGCGACGGAGAGGCGGGTGCGGAGGAAAGCCAGGTCGAGTTCCGCCTCGAGGAGGTTCCCGGCGGGACC
>JAWWCG010000469.1:0-3665 GCA_033720555.1 Kiloniellales bacterium
CCTAGCCTTAGCCAGTGCCGCCTCAGCCCCCTGGACGTTCAGCTGGAACGGCGTGTCGTCCAAGGTTGCCAGCACTTCGCCTTCCTGGAAACGGTCCCCAACATTGACGTTTACCTCGCGGGTGTTGCCAGAGACCTCAAAGCTGATACTGGACGTATCCACGGCTTGGACTATTCCGGGATACCGGTCCAATCGCCCGGACATAGTATCAGCAACGGTGATGGCCTTGATGGTTCGGGCTCTGCTCCCAAACTCAACATGCTCTTCTTCGCAGGCCATTAGCAACGGAAGGAAAACCACGATTAATACGCCAATCCTTACGATAGCAGTCGCGTGAGCAACAAAAGCTGTCCTCTCAGTTGTGTCAAACAGAGTCATATATTTTCCTTTAATCTGCTGATTCGCCAAAAGAGCGCGCCAGCCCGATCCATGGGTTTCTACTTTTATAATAGACATCTTGATCGACCGAACCCATTGAGGTGGATCAACGGAAGCTCAATGCCTGTAATGCCTTCTCTTGGCTAGTTTCTGCCGTTCCTGAGGACTTGTCAGCACGTCTGTTTTGCCCCAACAAACAGACGTTCCGTCAGAGCTCTCGGTTGGTCCGAGTCTGATCCGAAGGCGACATGGGGAAGGATGTGGCTGCCCGACGTCAACAATCAGGCTTGCATTGCGTATGAGGCGGTCACCTCAGGCCGAATTTGGAGGCGCTGGATGGGACAAGCGCTTGCCGTGCTGACCGATTGGGTATCAGCGTTCCGCCGGACCTATGCGGCGCGACCGAAGGCCGCCGCTGCGATCTTGGTGAACTTCTTGCGGTACGCCGCCGGCGTTAAGCCCACGCGGCGCTTGAACAAGCGTCTGAAGAATGTCGGATCTTCGTAACCGACCATTTGACCGATTTCCTCGACATTGGCGAAATTGGCCTCGAGCAATTTCTTGGCCTCTTCTATTCGCAGTGCCTGCACGTACTCCATCGGCAAGTAACCCGTCGCCGCGCGGAATCGGCGGGCGAAGGTGCGCGGATTCAGGCCCGACCGCTCAGTCATTCTTGCGACCGGATTGTCGCAGCAGAAGTGTTCGGCGATCCAGCTTTGGCAATCAGCGATCACCGCGTCGGAATGCTGGACGCGGTGCGTCACCACGGCATAGGGCATTTGTCCTTCGGAATGGCCGGACAGGATATGGATCTTTGCCGCCTGGATGGCATGTTCGGCGCCGCCCAGCAGCGCAATGACGTAAAGCGCCAATTCCTGCCATGAGGTTACGCCGCCTGCGGTGACGATGCGGTCCCCCTCTCCCGCGAAACTGAGGATTTCGCCCAGGCGCAATTTGACCTTGGGATAATGCTCGCGGAACAAGTCACGGTACGCCCAATGGCCCGACGCCTCCTCGCCATCTATGAGCCCGGCCTCGGCCAGAACCAATGAACCCGAGCAGACCGAGCCAAGCCTCGAGCCTGAGGTATACATGCGCCTGAGCCAGTCGATCTCGCGCCCGTAGAGGCCACGTGGCGGCTTGTCGATCGGTGTGTACATGTCGCAGACGATGACGAAGTCCGGCTCATCGACAGCATCGATCCCAAGATGCGGTTCCACCATGACGTTGCCGAAGCAACGAAACGGCTTAGCGCTGGCCGCCACGATCTTGACGTCGAGCACCTCGTCACCTGTCTTGCCGCTGGTCAACTCGCCGTACATCGCACCGGCCGTGCTCAATACGTCGTAGAGCCCATAGAGCACCGATGGCGAAGTTTCCGCCGACGCGAGCAAGCAAACCAGCGGACGCCGAGCCTCGCTGTTGGACATTTCAACATCCTCCCCCAGGATTTTGTCGGATTAGCCCCGATTTGATCCATTACGCCTCTTACAGACGTAATCGTCCAGCACTAATCTCGTGTCATGGCCGCCCGGGCCGCGAACGAGCTAGGAGGCGAAAAATGCCCGACCAACCGACCCCTTCCATTTCCCAAGACGACATCGAGACCTTTGGCGCCAGTCTGCACGGCGATTTGGTGACGCCGGCGTGCGACGACTACGACGAGAGGCGTCTGATCTGGAACGGCATGTTCGACAAGAAACCGGCGCTGATCGCGTGCTGTAGCGGAACCGCCGATGTCATCGCCGCCGTCAACTTCGCACGCGAGCACAAACTGCTTACGGCGGTACGCTGTGGCGGCCACAATTCGGGCGGTTCGGGCTCGTGCGACGGCGGCCTGCTGATTGATCTCTCGGGCATGAATGCGGTGCACGTCGATCCGAAGACTCGACGCGCCCGCGTCCAGGGAGGCGCCACCTGGGGTGACTTCGACCGCGAGGCGCAGCTCCACGGGCTGGCAACGCCGGGCGGCGTCGTCTCGGCGACCGGTGTCGGCGGCCTGACGCTCGCCGGCGGTATCGGCTGGCTGCGCGGCAAGTACGGGCTCAGCCTCGACAACCTGGTCTCGGTTGACATCGTGACCGCCGACGGCGTCTTGCGCACTGCGAGCGAGGACGAGAACGCTGAATTGTTTTGGGGCGTGCGCGGCGGCGGTGGCAACTTCGGCGTCATCACCTCGTTCGAGTTCGCCGTCCACCCCGTCGGCCCGACCGTCATGCTGCTCCTGGCGATCTACCGTGCCGCCGACGCGGCCAAGGTGATGAAGGGTTGGCGCGACTTCATGGCAACCGCGCCTGACGAGATCGGCGGATCGATGGTCGAATTTGCAACCGTGCCCGAGGACCCCGAGTTTCCCGAGGAGGCCTGGGGCGAGAAGGTCATGACTCTGGCCGGCGTCTGGGCGGGGCCGGCCGACGAGGGCGAGGCCGCGGTGCAGCCACTGCGCAAGCTGGCCAAGCCGCTGTTGGATTTCTCCAGCCAGATGGACTACTGCGACATTCAGCAACTCTACGACGCGTTGTTCCCGAAGGGCGTCCATCGCTGTTACTTCAAGTCGACCTACCTCGGCGGGTTCGAGGACGCGATCATCGACGAGATCGCACCGCGCATGGCCGACCGGCCATCGGACCTGACGCTGTGCTCGGTCTGGTACATGGGCGCAGCGACCAGTCGGGTGGCGGCGGACGCCACCGCCTTCGGCCCACGCGACATGGGCTGGATGCTCAGTATCGACTGCATTTGGGAAGACGCGGCCGACGATAACACGAACATCGGCTGGGCGCGTCAGTTCTGGGCAGACATGAAGCACCGCTCGAACGGCCGTGCCTATCTCAACTTCGCCGGCCTTGGCGAGGAGGGCGAGGAACTGGTGCGTACCAGCTACAGCGACGCCAACTACCGGCGCCTCGCCGCGCTCAAGGCCCAGTACGACCCAACCAACCTCTTTCGCCTCAACCAGAACATTAAACCGGCGGAGTGAAGTCTGCCCTTGGCTAGACCTTGCCCTTCAGTCCTGCCGCAGTGACCGTCGTCTTACGAGCGGTTTTCGGCCGTTCGTCCTGCGAATGTCGGTTTACACACCCGGAGGGCTGCTTTGCCCTCAAGGACGGCGTTTCCGACAGGCCACTCGAACAGCAATTTGCGAACCGATTCCGACATTGCTTTCGACTCGCACATGGTCGCTGATGTAAATTGCTGCTATCTGTTTCTGCGCGGCAGGGACTGAGCCAATGACCGAACCGCAACCCACCACACTCGCTGCACGCACTGGCACAGCGCTGCGTCTC
>JAWWCG010000470.1:0-3664 GCA_033720555.1 Kiloniellales bacterium
GGCCCCCGAGATCGGCCCGTCCATCGGGGCCGGCCGGCTCTGGCCTTGGCTCGGGCCGCGTGCTAGGAACCGGCCGGACCGGGGGACCAACCGGGGCACCAACCGGGGCCGCGCGGCGGTCGCGGCCGGCGGGCCCGGCGATAAGGGCCGGCGATAAGGGCCGGCGATAAGGGGATGAGGATGCGATGCGGCGAAAACTGATCGCGGGCAACTGGAAGATGAACGGCCTGCTGGGCTCGGGACGCGGCTTGGCCGGCGACCTCGTCGCCCGCCTGGCGGACCAGGCCCCGGCGTGCGACTTCCTGGTCTGCCCGCCGTTCCAGCTGCTGCTGCCGGTGGCCGAGGCGCTCGCCGGCAGCCCGGTGCGCCTGGGCGCGCAGGACTGCCACCCGGCCGAGAAGGGCGCGCACACCGGCGATGTCAGCGCGGCCATGCTGGCCGACGTCGGCTGCAGCCACGTCATCGTCGGCCATTCCGAGCGGCGCAGCGATCACGGCGAAACCGATGACCTGGTGCGGGCCAAGGCGGAGGCGACGCTCGGCGCCGGCCTGGTTCCCATCGTCTGCATCGGCGAGACCGAGGCGGAGCGTCAGGCCGGCCGGCACCTGGACGTGGCGGCGGCTCAGATCGCCGGCTCCGTGCCCACGGCCGACGGAGAGATCGTGGTGGCCTACGAGCCGGTGTGGGCGATCGGCAGCGGGCGCACCCCCACGCCGGAGGAAGTGGGCGAGGTGCACGCCCATATCCGGGCGCTGCTGCGCGACCGGCTGGGCGGGCAGCGGGGCGAGGCGGTCCGCGTTCTCTACGGCGGCTCGGTCAAGGCCTCGAACGCCAAGGACCTGCTGGCCATCGCCGACGTGGACGGCGCCCTGGTCGGCGGCGCCAGCCTCGACGCCGAGCAGTTTTGGGCGATCGGCGCCGCCGGCGCCTAGCCTGGCGGGCGCGCACCGAAGATCGGCCCCGGCCAGATTGCCCCTGGCCAGAGCGGGCCGGAGGCATTACATAGCCGTCCAAGACTTGCTCCGGCATCCGACGGCTCGAGATGGACACGGTACTCCTGGTCATTCACTTGCTCGTGGCCCTGGCCATGATCGGCGTCGTGCTGCTTCAGCGCAGCGAGGGCGGCGCGCTCGGCATGGGCGGCGGGGGCGGCGGCGGCGGCATGGGCGGCTTCCTGACCGGCCGCGGCACCGCCAACCTGCTGACCCGGGCGACGGCCGTGCTGGCGGCGGTCTTCATGGTCACCAGCCTGAGCCTGACGCTGCTCTCCGGCGGCGCGCCCGAGCCGACCTCGATCATCGACGAAATGCCGACCGGGGCGCCGGCGCCGACGGAAGAGCCGGCCGGACCCAGTGTCCCGGTGCAATGAGTGGCTCCCGCTTAGCCGGGTGCCGCCTCTTCGTTTTCTTTTCTTCGCCGTCTCGGGCGCCGCGGTGACCTCGGGGCTTGTTCCGGGCGACCGTTCGGTCGATAGTGTCGGTCCATGACGCGATTCATCTTTATCACCGGCGGCGTGGTCTCCTCTCTCGGAAAAGGTCTCACCTCGGCGGCCCTCGGGGCGCTGCTCCAGGCGCGCGGCTACAAGGTGCGGCTGCGCAAGCTCGACCCCTACCTCAACGTCGATCCGGGCACCATGAGCCCCTATCAGCACGGCGAGGTCTACGTCACCGACGACGGCGCCGAGACCGATCTCGACCTCGGCCACTACGAGCGCTACACCGGCGTCGCCAGCCGCAAGAGCGACAACGTGACCACCGGCCAGATCTATTCCAAGGTGATCGCCCGCGAGCGGCGCGGCGACTATCTCGGCGCCACGGTCCAGGTGATCCCGCACGTGACCGAGGCGATCAAGGAGTTCATCCGCACCGACCTGGACGGTGAGGACTTCGTGGTCTGCGAGATCGGCGGCACGGTCGGCGACATCGAAAGCCTGCCGTTCCTGGAGGCGATCCGCCAGTTGGGCAACGAGGTCGGACCGGCCGGCAGCCTGTTCGTCCACCTCACCCTGGTGCCGTTCATCGCCTCGGCCGGCGAGCTCAAGACCAAGCCGACCCAGCACTCGGTGAAGGAGCTGCAGGGCCTGGGCATCCAGCCGGACATCCTGGTGTGCCGCTGCGAGCATCCGATCGGCCGCGATTCCCGCAGCAAGATCGCGCTGTTCTGCAACGTGCCGGAGCCGGCGGTGATCGAGGCGCGCGACGTCGACACCATCTACGCGGTGCCCCGGGCCTATCACGAGCAGGGCCTCGACACCCAGGTCTGCCGCCACTTCGGCATCGACGGCGCGCTGCCCGACCTCGGGCTGTGGGACGAGGTCGTCGAGCGCATCCGCCGGCCCGACGGCGAGGTGACGATCGGCGTCGTCGGCAAGTACACCAACATGATCGATTCCTATAAGTCGCTGGCCGAGGCGCTGACCCACGGCGGCGTGGCCAACAACGTGCGGGTCAACGTCAACTGGCTGGATTCCGAGATCTTCGAGTCGGAAGGCGCGATCCAGCATCTCGAGAACGTGCACGGCATCCTGGTGCCCGGCGGCTTCGGCGAGCGCGGCGCGGAAGGCAAGATCGCCGCGGCGCGCTTCGCGCGCGAGCGCGCGGTCCCCTACTTCGGCATCTGCTTCGGCATGCAGATGGCGGTGATCGAGGCGGCGCGATCGCTGGCCGACCTGCCCGGGGCCGGCTCGACCGAGTTCGGCCCCTGCGAGGACCCGATCGTCGGCCTGCTGACGGAATGGACCCACGGCAACCGGATCGAGCGCCGCAACGTCGACAGCGACCTGGGCGGCAGCATGCGCCTGGGCGCATATCCCTGCCATCTCTTGCCGGACACCAAGATCCGCGCCATCTACGGCGTCGACGACATCAGCGAGCGCCACCGCCACCGCTACGAGGTCAACATCACCTACCGTCGGCGGCTCGAGGAATCGGGCCTGCGCTTTTCCGGCCTGTCGCCCGACGGCGAGCTGCCGGAAATCGTCGAGTTCGACGACCATCCCTGGTTCATCGGCGTCCAGTTCCATCCCGAGCTGAAATCCAAGCCCTACGACCCGCATCCACTGTTCACCTCCTTCATCGAGGCGGCGGTGGCGCAGTCGCGGCTGATGTAGCGGCCGCCGGCGATGAGGAATACCTGCCATGGCTGAGCCGCATCGCGTGCGCATCGGCGAGCTCACGCTCGCCAACGACCGGCCCTTCGCCCTGATCGCCGGGCCCTGCCAGATCGAAAGCCGCGGGCACGCCCTCGACATGGCGCGGGCGCTCAAGGCGGCCTGCGAGACGGCCGGCCTCGGCCTGATCTACAAGAGCTCCTACGACAAGGCGAACCGCACCAGCCTGTCGGGCGCGCGGGGCATCGGCCTGGAGGAGGGCCTGGGGATCCTGGCCGAGGTTCGCGAGGCCGTGGGCTGCCCGGTCCTGACCGACGTGCACGAGCCGCAGCACTGCGCGATCGTGGCGGAACACGTCGACGTGCTGCAGATCCCCGCCTTCCTGTGCCGCCAGACCGACCTGCTGGTGGCGGCGGCCGAGACGGGCCGGGCGATCAACGTCAAGAAGGGCCAGTTCCTCGCTCCCTGGGACATGAAGAACGTGGTCGCCAAGATCACCGAGTCCGGCAACGATCGGGTGCTGGTCTGCGAGCGCGGCGCCTCGTTCGGCTACAA
>JAWWCG010000471.1:0-3660 GCA_033720555.1 Kiloniellales bacterium
AAAGCGCGCCGCCGTGCTCGAGGCCGAGGGCGACCGGCAGGCTCAGATCCTGCGCGCCGAGGGCAGCAAGCAGGCCCAGATCCTGGCCGCCGAGGGCCGCCGCGAGGCCGCGTTCCGCGACGCCGAGGCCCGCGAGCGCGAGGCCGAGGCCGAGGCCAAGGCGACCACCATGGTCTCCGACTCGATCGCTGGGGGCAACGTCACCGCGATCAACTACTTCGTCGCCCAGCGCTACGTGGACGCGCTCGGCCAGATCGCCACCTCGCCCAACCAGAAGATCCTCTTCCTGCCGCTCGAGGCGAGCAGCGTGATCGGCGCCATCGGCGGCGTGGCGGAGATCGCCAAGGAGGCCTTCGGCGGCCCGCGCCCGCCGGCCACCACCACCGGCGGCGGCGGCGGCGGCGGCCAGCCGATGCCGGCCCAGGGCCGTGGCCCCTGGGGCGACGGCGGCACGGCCGGCTAGGCGGGCGCCATGGAGTTCGTCGAACAGGCCGAGTTCTGGCACTGGTGGATCGCCGCCATCGTCCTGCTGGTGATCGAGACCTTCGCCCCCGGCGCCATCTTCCTGTGGCTCGGGATGGCCGCCGGCGCGGTCGGGCTGGCGCTCCTGCTCCTGCCCGGCCTCGCCTGGGAGTACCAGTTCCTGATCTTCGCCCTCGCCACGGTGCTCTCGGCGGTCGGCTGGCGGGCCTACGCCAAGCGCCGCCCCGCGGCCTCCGACCGGCCGGCGCTCAACCGCCGCGGCGCGCAATACGTCGGCCGGACCTTCACCCTCGAGGAGGCCATCGTCAACGGCCACGGCAAGATCCGGGTCGACGACAGCACCTGGAAGGTCGAGGGCGAGGACCTGCCCGCCGGCAGCCTGATCCGGGTCACCGGGGTCGACGGCACGGTGCTCAAGGTGGAGGCGGCCTGAGCGGGCGCCGGTCTCCGCGCCGCCGAATCTCGCGGCGACTTGACGAGGCCGGGGCCGGCGGCGTGAATAGGGCCGCCCGCCCGGCCGGATAGCCGGCCGCCCGGCCCGCCCGGCCTGCCCGGCGCGCCACAGGGAGGCGGGTGACGGGGGGAGCATGCCTTACGAGTCCTTGCGCGACTTCATCGCCCGCCTCGAGCGCGACGGCCGCCTGGTGCGGGTGCGCCAACCGGTCTCGCCCGAGCTGGAGGTGACCGAGATCCAGACCCGCCTGCTCGCCGAGGGCGGGCCGGCGGTCCTGTTCGAGAACCCGGTCAGGGCCGACGGCCGGCCCTACGACATGCCGCTGCTCGCCAACCTCTTCGGCACCGTCGAGCGGGTCGCCTGGGGCATGGAGCGCACGCCCGAGGCGCTGCGCGAGGTGGGCGAGACCCTCGCCTATTTGCGCCAGCCGGAGCCGCCGGGCGGCCTCAAGGACGCCTGGGACAAGCTGCCCCTGGTGAAGCAGGTGCTCGCCATGCGGCCCAAGACCGCGAGCGGCGGCGCGCCGTGCCAGGAGGTGGTGCTGGAGGGCGCCGACATCGACCTCGGCGCGCTGCCGGTCCAGACCTGCTGGCCGGGCGAGCCGGCGCCGCTCATCACCTGGCCGCTGGTGGTGACCAAGGGGCCGGGCGCGGCGCGCGAGGACGACTTCAACCTCGGCATCTACCGCATGCAGGTGGTCGCCCGCGACCGCACGCTGATGCGCTGGCTGAAGCACCGCGGCGGCGCCCAGCACCACCGCCGCTGGGCCAAGGCGAAGCGCGAGCCGCTGCCCGCGGCCGCGGTGATCGGCGCCGATCCCGGCACCATCATCGCCGCGGTGACGCCGGTCCCCGACACCCTCTCGGAGTACCAGTTCGCCGGCCTGCTGCGCGGCAAGCGGGTCGAGCTGGTGGACTGCAAGACGGTGCCGCTCAAGGTGCCGGCGAGCGCCGAGATCGTGCTCGAGGGCCTGGTCTCGCTCGACGACACCCAGCCGGAGGGGCCCTACGGCGACCACACCGGCTACTACAACGCGGTCGAGCCCTTTCCGGTGTTCCAGGTGACCGCGCTGACCCGGCGCCGCAAGCCGATCTACCTCTCCACCTTCACCGGCCGGCCGCCCGACGAGCCCTCGATTCTCGGCGAGGCCCTGAACGAGGTCTTCGTGCCGCTGTTCCAGCAGCAGTTTCCGGAGATCGTCGACTTCTGGCTGGCGCCCGAGGCCTGCTCCTACCGGGTCGCGGTGGTCGCGATCAAGAAGGCCTATCCCGGCCACGCCAAGCGGGTCATGCTGGGCGTCTGGTCGTACCTGCGCCAGTTCATGTACACCAAGTGGGTGATCGTGGTGGACGACGACATCGACGCCCGGAACTGGCAGGACGTGATCTGGGCGATCTCCACCCGCATGGACCCGGCGCGCGACATCACCGTGATCGAGAACACCCCGATCGATTATCTCGACTTCGCCTCGCCGGAGGAGAGCCTCGGCTCCAAGATCGGCCTCGACGCGACCGACAAATGGCCGCCGGAGACCAAGCGCGACTGGGGCACCAGGATCCGCATGTCCGACGAGGTGATCGAGAAGATCGACCGGCTGTGGCCGACGCTCGGCCTGCCCGGCTCGGGCCGAAAGATCTGGGACTGACCGCCCGCCGCGGCGCCGTCCTGCGCGCCGCCGCGGTTGAGCTTTTTTCGATCATCAAATCAGCGATTTGCGCCTAGAGTGCGCGGAAAGGCTCGTGCTAGGCGCGGGCCCGGACTCGTCTTTCGCGGGGGGTGCGGATGTCGCCCAATGCCGTCTTCGACACGCTGCAGCAAGCTGCCGACCAGTACGCCAGGACCGGGTTTCTCTCGCCGGTCGAGATCCTGAGCGCGGCCGAGGCGGCCGATCACCGCGCCCGCCTCGAGGCGGCCGAAGCCGAGATCGGGCCGCTCCACTACAAGGCCAAGGTGCACACCATCCTGCGCTCGCCCCTCGAGCTCGCCACCCATCCGCGGGTGCTGGACACGGTCGAGGCGCTGATCGGCCCGGACATCCTGCTCCACAACGTCACCTACATCGTCAAGGAGCCCGGCGCCCGCTCCCACGTGAGCTGGCATCAGGACCTCACCTATTGGGGCTTCGACGGCGACGCCCAGGTGTCGATGTGGCTGGCGCTGTCCCCGGCGACCGAGGAGAGCGGCTGCATGCGCATGGTGCCCGCCAGCCACCTCGCCGGCCGGCGCGACCACGAGCTCGCCGCCGACGCCGACAACGTGCTGTTGCAGGGCCAGACCGTCGCGGGCGTGGCCGAGGAGACGGCCGTGCTCTGCCCGCTCGCGCCCGGCCAGGCGTCGTTCCACCACGGCTGGACCCTGCACGCCTCGCTGCCCAACCGCGGCGCCGACCGGCGGATCGGGCTGAACGTCCAGTATCTGGCGCCCCACATGCGCCAGACCAAGCACGACCTCGACTCCGCCCTCCTGGTGCGCGGCGAGGACCGCTACCGCCACTTCCACCCCGACCTGCCGGCCGAGGCCGACCTCGACCCCGCCGCGCTGCAGCGGCACCGCGAGCTCGACCGCCACTACCAGGCGATCGCCGGCACCGCCTGAGCGCACCCACAGAGTATCGTCGCGCGTTTCATCGGACGACTTGGCCGGGCGGGTTTGCAATGACCGCGCGCCGCGTGTTCCCTTGCACGGGCCATCGTCAGCGAGCGGAACCGTCTGCCATGAAGGCC
>JAWWCG010000472.1:0-3659 GCA_033720555.1 Kiloniellales bacterium
CGGCAGCAGCGAGGCGTGGAGGTTGAGGCAGCCGAGCCGCGGCGCCGCTAGGATCGCTTTCGGCAGGATGAGGCCGTAGGCCACGACGACGCCGGCGTCGAGCCCGAGATCGGCGAAGGCGGCCGCAGCCGCCGCGTCCTTCAGGGTCGCCGGCGTGCGCACCGGCCAGCCCCGCGCCGCGGCGAGCCGCGCGACCGGCGTCGCCCGGTCCTTGTGGCCGCGGCCGGCGGGCCGCGGCGGCTGGCTGTAGACGCAGGCGATCTCGTGCCCCGCCGCGGCCAGGGCCGTCAGGCTGGGCAGCGCGAACTCCGGCGTTCCCATGAAGGCGAGGCGCAGGCCCGGCATGGCGCGGTTCGCCGCACGAGCGCCGTTAGAGGGCGCGCGCCGGCTCCTCTTCGTCCGCCACCGTGGCGCCGGGCGGCCGCAGCTTCGGCACCCAGACGTCCGACTGGTCGGCCTTCTTCTGCTTGGTCAGACGGCGCAGGATCATGCCGCGCTTGAGGGCGGAGATGTGGTCGACAAACAGCAGGCCCTCCAGGTGGTCCATCTCGTGCTGGATGCAGGTAGCGAGGATGCCGTCGGCCGCGATCTCGCGGATCTCGTTGTCCCGGTCGAGATAGCGCACGCGGCACGCCTCCGGGCGGGCGACGTCGGCGAACTGGTCGGGCAGGGAAAGGCAGCCCTCCTCGTAGGCGCGCTCGGCCTCGGCCGCCCACAGGAGCTCCGGGTTGGCGAGGAACAGCGGCGCCGGCGGCTCGTCCTTGCGCGCGGCGTCGATCACGATGACCCGCTTGAGCACGCCGACCTGAGGCGCGGCGAGGCCGATGCCCGGCGCCGCGTACATGGTCTCCAGCATGTCGTCCATCAGCCGGCGGATCTCGGCGTCGACCGACTCGACCGGCTGGGCGCGCTTCTTGAGTCGCGGATCGGGCGCAATGATGATCGGTCGGATGGCCATGTCGCGAGCGGGGCTTAGCGTTGCGCGGTCCACCTTAGAACCGCTCCAGACGGTTACCTAAGGTCTTCCGCGAACGGCGTCAAGCTGGCGCGCCCGGGAGGCTCGGCCGGCCCGCTTACGGATGCCAGGCAGGGCGTCGGCGTGCTAGGCTTGGCGCGCCCGAGTCGGCCGCGCCGCCGCGCCGCCGTGCCGATCCACCCACACCGCGCCGCCACATGACTTTATGACTCTCGACAGCCTCGACCCCGTCCTCGTCATCGCCGCCGCCCTGGTCCTGTGCCTCGTCCTGGTGGTCGCCACCGGCTTCGGCCTCGGCCTCGTCCTGTCGCTGGTGATCTCCGGCCGCCGCCGCGCCAAAGCCGACGCCCGAGCCGAAGACGAGGCCGAGCAGGCCGCGATCCGCCACGCGGATATCCAGGAGGTCTCCGGGCGGATCGCCCAGATGGCCGAAAGCCAGGCCGCCGTCCAGTCGCGCCTGGCCGATCAGATGCAGGCCCAGGAACGGGCGCTCTCCAAGGCGGTGGAGGAGCGCCTGGCCGACTTTTCCATGCGCATCGGCCAGCGCCTGCAGGAAAGCGCGAGCCAGAGCCACACCACCCTCGCCGACCTGCGCGAGCGCCTGGCGGTCATCGACCGCGCCCAGAAGAACATCACCGAGCTGTCGACCCAGGTGGTCGGCCTGCAGGACGTGCTCAGCAACAAGCAGGCGCGCGGCGCCTTCGGCGAGGTGCAGATGGCCGACATCGTCGCCTCCATCCTGCCGCCGAGCGCCTACAGCCTGCAGGCGACCCTGTCGAACGGCCGGCGCGCCGATTGCCTGATCCGGCTGCCGAACCCGCCGGGGCCGATCGCCATCGATTCCAAGTTCCCGCTGGAGAGCTACGAGACGCTCCGCGCGGCCCGGGACGAGGCCGAGAAGACGGTCGCCGGGCGCGCCTTCGCGGCGGCGGTGCGCACCCACGTGAACGACATCGCCGCCAAATACATCGTGCCCGGCGAGACGGCGGAATCGGCCCTCATGTTCCTGCCCAGCGAGGCGGTCTACGCCGAGCTGCACGCCGCCTTCCGCAGCGTGGTGGAGGAGTCCTACCGGGCCCGCGTGTGGATCGTCTCGCCGACCACGCTGATGGCCACCCTCAATACCGTGCGCGCCGTCCTCAAGGACGTGCGCATGCGCGAGCAGGCCGGCGTCATCCAGCAGGAGGTGACCTCCCTCCTGAAGGACGTGCTGCGGCTCGACGACCGGGTGGCCAAGCTGCAGCGCCACTTCGAGCAGGCGGGCGAGGACGTGCGCCAGATCCGCATCTCGACCGAGAAGGTCGCCAAGCGGGCCGAGCGCATCGAGGACCTGGAGTTCCAGGGGCCGCCCGGCGGCGAGGCCGGCGACCTCGCCGACCAGATGGCGCCCCAGGCCGCGCTGAAAGGCAAGCGCACGGCATAATTACACTAGTTTCGGTTAACTACATCGCTGGCCGGCGCGTTGGGAGCGGCCCGCGGACGGCTGAGGCCGCCACCATCTCGATTAACTGAAATCTATGTAACAGACTCCGGCTAGGGCCGGTTGACCTGCATGCGGTAGCCGAGCCGAGCCTCGCCGCCGGCCGGCACGTCGAGGGTCCAGGCGATGCGGTTGGCGGTCTCGGCCTCGTGGGCCTGGCTCTCCTCGAGCATGCGCCAGCCCGCCGGCAGGTGGCCGACCACCTTGACCTGGACCGCCTCGTCCTTGGCGTTGGCCACGACGATCTCCTGGGCGATGCGGTAGGAGGTGTTGGAGAGCCGCTCGTAGGCGGTGATGCGCGCGCGGCCGGTCACGTCGAAGGCGCGGGCGATCGAGAGCTCGACCTCCTCGCCCTCCGGCGTGTGGCCGATCGCGTCCTCGCCGACGAAGACCGGGTCGCCGGCGGCGCCGGCCGGTCGGTAGACCCGCACGATCCCGCCGGGCAGCGGCGCGCCGGGGCCGCCCGCCTCGGCGTCGTTGGCGAAGCTGAGCACCACCGCCGCCGAGACCGGGCCGATCTCCTCGGCCCCGCCCTGGGCCGCCACCAGCTCCTCGAAGCGGTACTCCTTGACCAGCGGCACGCCGCGGCTTTCCAGCAGCACGACCTGCTTGGTCTCCCGGTCGGCCAGGGCGACCGGGCGCGGCACCTCGTAGAGGTGCTGGTCGCCCGCCGGCTGGGCCGCCAGGCCCGGCGCCGGCGCCTTGGCCTCGGCCATCATGGCGACGTCGCCGCGCGCCAGCGGCCGGACGCCCGCCTGGTTCACCTCGCCGGCCACCAGGCGCAGCCGGGCGTCGGGATAGGCGAGCCCGCTGGTGTTGGTGAGCGTCACCAGCCCGCTCAGGTCGAGCCGGTCCTCGCCAGCGTTGACCTCGGCCCGGTAGTCGGCCTGCCAGGTGAGCCCGCCGGTCAGGTATTGGATGTCGAGGTCGCGCGTCCCCGCACCGTCGCTCGCCAGCCGGGCCAGCACCGCCGGCGCCCGGCGCAGGTCCGGCGGCAGGTCGCGGAACGCCAGGCGGCCGCCGCCGGCGTTCGGCCCGGTCTCGATCCGGTCGCCGATCCTCAGCACCACCCCGTTGTCGACCGCCAGCAGCTCGGCCTCCACCTCGCTCTCCTCGCCGGTCTCGGGGTGGCTGCGCACCACCCACACCGGGCCGCCGACCGACTTCTCCAGGATCCGCTGCGGCGACAGCAAGTCGAAGACG
>JAWWCG010000473.1:0-3649 GCA_033720555.1 Kiloniellales bacterium
ACGTGATCGAGATAGTGCGCGCGTTTTATGCCGGCCGCTAAACCCCAATTGAAGAACATGCCGCCGCCCGCGCAAGGGACCCGGCGCGAGGTGCCTTACGTCGACCTGGCGGCCCAATGGGCCGAGGAGCGCGACGTCCTCCTGCCGATCGTCGAGCGGAGCCTGGCCGGCGGCCAGTGGGTCGGCGGCGAGGCGGTCGCTGAGTTCGAGGCGGCGGCGGCGGAGCTGTGCGGCGTCGCCCACGCGGTCGCCCTCAACTCCGGCACCGACGCCCTGGCGCTCGGCATGGCGGCGCTCGGCATCGGGCCCGGCGACGAGGTGATCACGCCGCCCAACTCCTTCGTCGCCTCGACCGCGGCGATCGTGCAGCTCGGCGCGCGGCCGGTCTTCGTCGACGTGGGCGAGGACCAGAACATCGACCCGGCGCTGATCGAGACGGCGATCACGCCCAAGACCAAAGCGGTCATGCCGGTCCACCTGACCGGGCGGATCGCCGACATGGCGCCGATCCTGGAGATCGCCCGCCGCCGCGGCCTGTTCGTGGTCGAGGACGCGGCGCAAGCGATCGGCTCGCGCTACGACGGCCGCCCGAGCGGCGGCTTCGGCCACGTCGGCTGCTTCTCGACCCACCCCTTGAAGACCCTCAACGCCTGTGGCGACGGCGGCTTTCTCACCACCGACGACCCGGAGGTCGCGCGCGCCGTGCGCGCCGCGCGCAACCACGGCCTTGTCACCCGCGACACCGTCGCCCGCTTTGGCCGGGTCTCGCGGATGGACAGCCTGCAGGCGGCGATCCTCGGTTTCCGCCTCGGGCGCCTCGACGACGCGATCCGCCGCCGGCGCGCCAACGCTGCGCTCTACCGCGCGCGGCTCGACGCCGAGCGGGTCTTCGTCCCGGCGGAGCGGGAGCGGGCCTTCGACAGCTACCACACCTTCGTGATCCAGGTGGAGCGGCGCGACGAGCTGCGCGCCTTCCTGGCGGCCCAGGGCGTCGGCACGGCGGTTCATTACCCCGTGCCGATCCATCTGCAGCCGGCGGCGGCGGGCCTGGGCTACCGGGCCGGCGATTTCCCGGTCGCCGAGCGCCAGGCCGGGCGCATCCTCACCCTGCCGATCAATCAGACGCTTGGCGCGGACGACCTCGGCTACGTGGCCGAGCGGGTCAACGCGTTCGTCATATCGTAATGTGTTCCGGGGACGATGACCGAAGTCACTTGTATCAAAGTCATCTATAATGTCGGGTGGAGAGTCTTCTTCGCCCGGCGCGACGACGCGAAAGCCGTGAGGCCATGAGCGCGACCCTGAACTACGAGGCGCTGGTCCGGGCCTTCGAGGAGGCCCTGGTGACCAAGCTGCGCGGCCACGGGGCGGAGGCCGACTACCTCGAGATGTGGGTGCCGGACGAGGATCCGGTCAAGAGCCTGCTCAACATGGTCGAGGCGGCCGAGGCCTACGGGCGCGACGAGATCGCCGTCGAGGTCGCGCCGGAGACGCTGAGCGACCGGCAGGCGGAGGCGCTTTTGACGGCCCTCCGCGACATGGGCACGGCGCGGATCACGGCGCGGATCACGGCGCGGCCCACTGGGTCGGGCGCGGGCCGGCTGATCGAGGTCACGGGACTGCAGGGCTGAATGAACGGCGTGGCCGACACCAGGGCTGGCACGGCCGCCGCGATGGCGGCGGGGGACGAAGCCTTCGCGGCCGAGGACGAGGGCCGCCGCCTGGCGCTGGTCCTGCGCCGGGGCAGGATTGTCGGCGCCGCCCACGACGGCGTGACGGACCCGGCCGAGGCGCGGGTGTTCGACGCCTTCTGCGCGGTGATCGAGGGTCTGCCGATCCAGGAGGCCGCCGACCACGCCGGCCATCACGTCATGGCGCGCCTCAGTGCGCCGGGCGCGGCGCCGCCGGTGCCTGGCATCGTCACGCCGTGGAACGCCGACCCGCTCTATCGCCGGCCGATGCGCCTGATCCGCCGGATCCGCGCCGACCACGCCGCCGGCCAGCCCGCGCCCTCGACCGAGAACTTCTGGAACCCGGCGATCTCCAAGGACTGGCTGCGCCTGGACGGGGCCGAGCAGCGCGCCCGGGTCGCCGCGCTGCTGGAGACCTTTCTCGCCGAGCGGGGCCTGGCGCCGGGAAGCCTGGTCGCCGTCGGCGTCGAGGGCAACATCCGGGTCCTGCTGGCGTTCTCCGAAGCGGTCGACTACCGGCTGAAACCGGCGCTGCTGATGGACTTCGAGCGCCGGCTGCGCGCCGCCACCGGCGACCGCCTCGAGGTCTTCGCCGAAGAGATGGCCGACGCCAACCGCATTCGCCGCCTGTAGGATAGCGAAACATATGACCGGCATTACCGACCATACCGAGCTGATCCTGGACGGCACCAAGATCGCCTGGCACCAAGACCGCATCCGCGCCTGGGAGCGCGGCGAGCGCATCGCGCCGATCACCATCGACATGGCGCTGACCCGGGCCTGCAACTTCGCCTGCCACTACTGCTACGCCATGCTTCAGGAGAACGACCGCAAGGTCATCGACAAGCGGGTGATCTTCGATTTCCTGGAGGACTGCGCCGAGATCGGCGTCAAGGGCATCAGCTTCGTCTCCGACGGGGAAAGCACCATCTCGCCGGTCTTCATCGACGCCTGCGTGCGCGGCCACGAGCTGGGTCTCTCCATGGCGGTCGGCACCAACGGCTTCGTGCTCAACCGGCGCAAGCTGGAGGAGGTGCTGCCGGCGCTCACTTACATCCGCATCAACATCTCCGCCGGCGAGCGCGCGCGCTACGCCGAGATCATGGGCGTCAAGGCGCACTGGTTCGACCGGGTGTGCCAGAACGTCCGCGACATGGTGGAGATCAAGAAGCGGGATAACCTGCCGGTCACCATCGGCCTGCAGATGGTGCTGATGCCGGACTACGCGGACCAGGTCCTGCCCTTGGCGCGGCTCGGCAAGGAGCTCAGGCCGGACTACCTGGTGATCAAGCACTGCTCCGACAACGAGGACGGCGACCTCGGCGTCGACTACGGGGCCTACAAAGAGCTCTACGACACGCTGCATGAGGCCGAGGCGCTCTCCGACGAGGGCTACCGGGTCACCGTCAAGTGGTCGAAGATCGCTGCCGAGGGCCGGCGCTCCTATCAGCGCTGCTACGGCGCGCCCTTCATGATCCAGCTCTCCGGCTCGGGCCTGGTGGCGCCCTGCGGCATGCTGTTCAATGAGCGCTACAAGAAATTCCACATCGGCAACATATGCGACCAGCGCTTCAAGGAGATCTGGGCCTCGCAGCGCTATTGGGAGGTCATGAACTACATCGCCGGCCCCGAGTTCAACGCCCAGAGCATGTGCGGCTCGCTGTGCCTGCAGCACAAGGTGAACGAAGTCCTCGACGGCTACCAGAAGGGCCAGCTCGAGCTGCCGGACCTGAGCGGCCGGCCGCCGCCGCCGCACATCGACTTCGTCTAAGTCTCCCGTCGCTCCATTGCGGCTCCGGCCCGCTCCCGGCGACCCAGAGGATATTGGTGCGGGTGGCGGCGAGGGGGAGCGGCGGGCCCCTATCCCACCCGGCGCTTCAGGTCCATCAGCGCGCGCACCACGTTGACCACGTTGGCGGCGCGGAACGCCTTCGTGCCGCCGTGCTCGCGGGTGCTGA
>JAWWCG010000474.1:0-3634 GCA_033720555.1 Kiloniellales bacterium
CCATCGCTGGATCGTCGCGGCCGCGGCGGTGACGGCGTTCGGAGTGCTGGCTTGCAAACTGATGCTGGCGCTCGGCCTTCCTCAGGTGTTGTACGAACTTCTTCTGGATCTGGCGAGCGTCGTGATCGTCATCGTCTTGGTTGTCGGCGCCACAAGTCTGCACCGGGCGGTTTCCGAGGCGCTGCTGACGCAGATCCACGGTGAGAGCTATGCCGCGCGCTTGCTGAGAGGCTTCGCCGCTTATTGGCATGTCGCCTTCATCGCGTATGTCATTTTCCTTTACGTGCTGTCGACCTACCAAAGCGTGACGGGGACGGCCTCGAGCACCCATATCGGATTGCAGAGCCTTCTCATCGTGGCCCTCTTGCCTGCGGCGGATTTCTTCCTGCGCTGCCTTCTCGAACGGCTGTTGCCGGCCGAATCGGCTCACGTCGCGGGCGGTTCCCGGGACGCCCTGCCGGTGTTCAAACGGGCGGCGCGGATCCTTCTCGTCATCCTGGCGCTGTTTCTCCTGGGGCGGATCTGGGGCGTGGATTTCTTCACCCTCGGCAAGGAGAGCTTCGGCGAGGAGCTGATGCGGGCGGCCGTCGATATCGCCCTCACCCTGTTGGTCGCCTATGTGGCTTGGGGCGCGATCAAGGCGGCCCTGGCCCGCTATCTACCGGCGGAGGGCGGGGCGCAGGCCCAGGGCGGCGACGAAGGCGGCGCCGCCGGCGCCTCGCGCCTCGAGACGGTCATGCCTCTGGTCATGCGCTTCATCCAGATCACGCTCGCCGTCATCGTCGTGATGATTCTGCTTTCTTCCCTGGGAGTCGATATAGGCCCGCTGCTGGCCGGCGCCGGCGTCGTGGGCTTGGCCGTCGGCTTCGGCGCGCAGACCCTCGTTCGCGACGTGGTCTCCGGTCTGTTCTTCCTGATGGACGATGCCTTCCGCAAGGGCGAATACGTGGATATCGGGAGCGTCAAAGGCACGGTCGAAGGCATCAACCTCCGCTCTCTCGTTCTGCGCCATCACCTCGGCCAAGTCCACACCGTGCCCTATGGCGAGATCCAGCATCTGACGAATTTCAGCCGCGATTGGGTGATCGTGAAAATGGAATTTCGCGTTCCGACCGACACCGACATCAACAAGGTGAAGAAGATCTTCAAGAAAATCGGCGCCGAAATGCAGGAACACCCGGAGCTCGGCGAGGACTTCTTGCAGCCCTTCAAAAGTCAGGGCGTGAAGGCGATCGAGGATTCGGCGATCATCGTCCGCGGCAAGTTCATGAGCAAGCCGGGCCGTCAGTTCATGCTGCGCAAGGAACTCTACAACCGGGTGCAGCAGGCGTTCCAGGAGCACGGGATCGAGTTCGCCCACCGCAAGGTGACGGTGGCGTTGCCGCCGGGTTTGAACCTTTCGGCGGAGGACGAACACCGCGTGGCCGAAGCCGCGGGCGCGGCCGCCATCGCCGCGGAAGACGCCGAACAAGAGGCCGGCGGCCAAGCGACGAAACCCTAAGCGCCCGATGCCGAGCGATCGGACCCGGCTAAGCCCTCGCCGAGGTACTGAATCCGCTGCGGGCGGACATCATTCGGGCAGCGCGTTGATGAGATAGAGCGCCTCGACCAGTTGGCTCGGCTTGGCGATCCCGAAGGATTTCGTGAACAGGGCGCCGATCCTGCCGTCGCGATACAGCCGGCTCAGGCTGCTGTCGACGAAAAGTCGGAAGTCGGAATCGCCGCGCGGCAGGGCGAGCGCATAAGGTTCGCGGGTGAAGAACCGTCCGGATAGCCAGAGCTGATCCTTGGCTTCGCTGTGCAGCAGAAGGAAGAGGAGAATGCCCTGATCGGCGAAGTAGGCCGCGAGTTCGCCAGTCTCGAGCATCTCGAGGCCGGCGTTATGGTCGTCGACGCTCACCACCTCGGCATCGACGGACAGATCGGACAGCGCCTTGCGCAGCGCTTCCTCCGTCGTGGTGCCGCCGCGCACGCCAACTCGCTGGCCCGACAGGCTTTCGAAATCGGCCGGGCCGTCCTTGCGATAGAGGACGCTCGCTCCGTCGATGAAGGTCGGAATGGAGAAATCCACCTTCTGCCGCCGGGACAAGGTGGCGGTCGTCGCCCCACACATCAGATCGATGGCGCCATCCTGCAGGGCCGCGAAGCGGTCTTCGGCGCCGACCGCCACGAATTCCACCAGCATGTCCGGCAGGTCGAGCTCGCGCTTCAGGTCGGCGACGACCACGCCGCACAGCTCGATCGAGAAACCGACCGGAGTTCCCAGGTCGTTGAGGTAGGAGAAGGGTGCCGCGTCCTCGCGGAAGCCGAGGCGCAGCGGCTCGCCCTGGCTCAGGCGGGCCAGAACGTCGGCTTGGGCGGTGCCGGCAATCAGCAAATAGAGGGTAAAGCAAACTCCAAGCAGGATACGCATGACATCCTCCCGATCGAAATCCACGCTTTGGAATGAATTTTTCAGGCCAACTATAGCGATCGCTACCGGACAGCCAAGAAAAGACGCGAACCGGCAGCGCTTGCCCCGGCCCAGGTCGGCGGCGCGAAGGGCGGGCACCGCCCGTCGCGCGCTCGCCGCCGAGCGAGAACGCCTCAGGCGGGGTTGCGGGCGCTAATCATCCAGGAACTCGAGCCCATGACGATCCCTTCGGGCGTCTCGTAGCGGGCGAGCTCCGCCTTCAGCGCCGAGGTGATCTCGTCCTGCCGGCTCAGGGCCTCGTCGCCGGCCTCGCGAAAAACCTCGCCGGCGGGCCCGAGGGCGATCTGGAAATCGACCGCATCTTGCGGCGTGCGTCCGACCACCAGCGGCGCATCGATCCGCTCGAACGCGATGCCCGTATAGCCGGCGATCTCGAGCTGCTTGGTCACCATTTCCTGATTGGCCATGGAGAAGGGGCCGGGCCCGCAGGTTCTCGCGTCCTCACCCGGCGGCGGCAGGTAGCGCAGCACGATCTCCTTGGGCAAGCCGAGCCAGGGATTGTCGTCGATGGTTCGCCAGACGATCATCGTCATGACGCCGCCAGGGCGCAGCGAGCCGCGCATGTTCCTCAGGCCTTGGACCGGGTTCTCGAAGAACTGGGTGCCGAACCGCGAGAAGCAGAAATCGTGTATCGGCTCAAAGGCATAGCTTTGGGCGTCCGCTTCGACGAAGCTCACGTTGTCGGCGCCGGCGGCCTTGGCGTCCGCCCGGGCAATCTCGAGGAAGGCGCTGCAGCAGTCGAGCCCCAGCACCGATCCGGAGGCGCCGACGCGCTGGGCGAGCAGTATGGCGGTGTCGCCGAAACCGCACCCAACGTCCACCACACTGTCGCCGGACTTCACCTCGAGCGACGGAAAGATCTTCTCGCTGTGGTGGGTCAGGCCGCCCACGATGATATGGCGGTATTTGATGAACTTCGGGACCAGGATCTCATTCCAGAAATCGACGAATTCGTTTCCGCTCTCGGAGGTTTCGGCTGTGCTCATGATCTGTCTCTCCCGGCTGGCAAAGGCGTCTTGCGAACGCGCGTGCCGGACGCACTAAGGCGCTCCGGCGTGGCGAGCCTCCCTGTGGCCCATTTGGTACGGCGCCCGGCGCCCGTCAATGGGCGGCCACGTCGATCTGCACCGCCGCGCGCGCCAGGGCGGCACGCAGGGTCCC
>JAWWCG010000475.1:0-3633 GCA_033720555.1 Kiloniellales bacterium
GAGCCCTGCATGCCGTCGAGCTCGATGAAGTCGAAGCCGTCCTTGACGGCGATCTTGATGTCGTCGCGCACCCGCCCGGCGCCCAGCTTCACGCTGACCGGCAGGCGGTAGCCGGTCGCCTCGCGGAACTCCTCGACCTTGATGACCAGGTCGTCGGCGCCGAGGATGTCGGGGTGGCGCGACGGCGAGCGCAGGTCGATGCCCGGCGGGATGCCGCGGATGCGCGCCAGCTCCGGCGTCACCTTCTTGGCCATGAGCTGGCCGCCGAAACCGGGCTTGGCGCCCTGGGAGATGTAGATCTCGAGGCCGTCGGCGCGCTTCATGTCGTGGATGTTCCAGCCGAGGCGGCCGCCGAGGCACTGGAAGATGAGCTGCTCGGCGGCGCCGCGCTGGGCGTCCGACATGCCGCCCTCGCCGGTGTTCTCGGCGATGCCGGCCAGCGTCGAGGCCATGCCGATCGCCCGCTTGGTCGAGGCCGAGAGGGCGCCGTAGCTCATCGGCGCGATCATCACCGGCATGGAAAGCCGCAGGGGATCGGCGCCGTTGATGCCGCCGATCTCGGTCGCCATGCGGACCTGGGAGACCACGTCGCCCGGGATCCGGGCCGCCTGGATCGGCTTGCGAAACGCCAGGTCCGAGAGGTGCGGCAGCGCCCGCGCGCCGCCGTAGCCGCGCACGCGGTAGCGGCCGATCTGCGACTTGATGTAGATGTCCTCCTGCACCTTCGGGTTCCAATAGGCGCAGTCGCCGGAGAAGCTGAAGAAGGGGATAGAGCGCATCTGCGGCTCGGCGGTGCCGTAGCGCAGGCCCTTGCCGGCGTTGACGATCTTCTGGAAGCCGCCGGTGAAGGCGATCTCGTGGCGGTCCAGGAACTCGCGGATGCTGTCGGTTTCCGCGGCGCTGATGTCGGTCTGCCGGGCGTCGGAGCCCAGCGAATTGATGGCGCCGGCCACGTAGATCTCGCCGCCGGTCATGTCCTCGCCGACCCGCTCGCCCGACTCGCCGAGGATGATGATGCGCCCGCCGTACATCATGTAGCCGGCCATGAAGTTGGCGTTGCCGCAGCACAGCAGCGTCCCCGCCTTCATCACCTGGCCCGAGCGCGAGCCCATGTTGCCCTTGATGACGATCTCGGCGCCGCGGATCGCCACCCCGGCGATGGCGCCGGCGTTGCCGCCGACGATCACCGTGCCGTCGTAGATGTTGTCGCCGAGCCCCCAGCCGACGTTGTTGTCGATCTCGAAGCGGGCCTTGTCGCTCAGGCCGGCGCAGAAATAGCCGGCCGAGCCGCGCACCCGGACGGTGATGGCAGAGGTCAGGCCGACGCCGATGTGGTGGCGCGCGTCGGGATTGAGGACCTCGACGTCCTCGCCCTGCTCGCCGAGCGCCCGGATCCGCTCGTTGGCCTCGCGAACCGGGATCTTCGAGAGGTCTATCTGTGCCATGTATTGTAGGTGCCCGGCGCCGGCTCCATGGTGTTCAAAGCCTGGCCGGGAAACAGCTTGTTGAGCGACACTTCCTCGGAGGCGATCGCGATCAGGTTGTCGGTCTCGTACATGACCATGGGTTTGACCGCGAGGCGGTCCTTGGCGTAGCCGATCTCGTCCTTTGTGGAGACCAGGAAGGAGAAGGTGCCGTCGAGGTCGTCGATCGAGGCCTTGAGGGCGTCCTTGAGCGCGACGCCCTGGGACAGCTTCTCGGCGAGATAGACCGCGATCAGCTCGCTGTCGTTGTCGGTGTGGAACTCGTAGCCCCGCTGCTCCAGCCGGCGGCGCATTTTCCAGTAGTTGGTGATCTGACCGTTGTGGACGATCGCGATGTCGTTGAATCCGGTCGCCCAGAACGGGTGCGCGGCCTCGGGCTTGACGTCGGATTCCGTCGCCAGGCGGACGTGGCCGAGGCCGTGGGTGCCGGCGAAGTTGCGCACGTGATAGGTCTCGTCCACCTCGTGGGCGCCGCCCACGTCCTTGATGATCTCCAGGCTGCTGCCGATCGAGACGACCTTGGCGGCGCGTTCCAGCTCGTAGGCCATCTTCCAGGTTTCGCCGCTGAACTTCGCCACCACCCGGTAGGTCGTGGCGATCACCTCCTCGGCCACGATCTCGGCCCCGTGCTGGGCGAGGATGTCCTTGATCTTGGCGATTGCGCTCGCCGCCTCGTCGCCGGTGCCGACGAAGAACCTGAGGCGCAGTTGATCGTCGAGCGCATCGCCGTAGAGGGCGAAGCCGGTCGAATCCGGCCCCCGATGCTGACAGCCGTCGAGCATGTCGATCAGCGCCTGACCGGTGGTCTGGTTGCGGCCCGTGGCGAGCGATTTGAACAAGATTCCGGCGATTCCGCACATGGTAGGCGCACGCCCCCTTTCGCCAGCCCCCAAAGGTACCCAAGGTCCACAGTTAAAACAACAAACAAAGTTTCTTAGCAAGAAATTTTTATTCGCATCCCTCTCCCGGGCGCTGCATTAGGTCAGATGATCGGCCCGGCGACCATGCCCGGCGATGGGCGCGGCGCTTGGGCGCGGCGCTTGGGCCCGGCGATGGGCGCAGCGCTTCGGTGCTCAGCTCTCGTCTTCGCGCGGATAGGCGATCACCGAAACGAAGCGGATCGGCAGCTTGCGCAGCTCCTCGGGGCCGTGCGGCGCATCGGCGTCGAAGTAGAGCGAGTCGCCGGGCCGCAGCACGTAGGTCTTGTCGCTGTGGCGATAGCCCACCTCGCCTTCCAGCATGAAGAGGAACTCCACGCCGGCGTGCTGGAACAGCGGAAAGACGTCGGACTCCGCGGTGAGCGTGATCAGATAGGGCTCGACCTGGATGCGCTTGCCGCTGCTGTGGCCGAGCAGCTCGTACTGATGGCCGGCGCGGGTGCCGCGCCGTTCGATCTTGAGGCCCTCGCCGGCGCGCACGAAGGTGGCGGTGCGTTCCTCCTCGAAGCGGCGGAAGAAGGCGGTGACCGGCACGTGGAGCGCCCGCGACAGGGCCTGGAGCGTGTTCAGCGACGGCGAAATGCCGCCGTTCTCGATCTTCGACAGCATGCCGGTCGACAGGCCCGCCGCCTTGGCCAGCTCCAGGACCGTCATGTCGAGCTGCTGGCGGAAGGCCCTGACCTCGCGGCCGATCGCGACCTCGAGATCGTTCTCGCGCGCGCCGGTGAGGGCGTGCGGGTCCTGCTGGGAAGATTTGCCGGCGTCAGGTTTTCTGGATGTGGCCATGGCGCGTCACCGCGTGAGATCTAAATACGGGCCGGCCCGTCATGCAACGGACGGATTGCGAGCGGCCAAGCCGCCTCGGATCGCCGCCAGGATCTCCTCGCGGGTCGCCTCGACCGCACTGTAGGGGATGCGAAGCTCGGGAGGCTTCCATAGGCGATTGCGGCCCAGCTTGCGGGCCGCGTCCTCGGGCAGGACGGCCAGCAGCCGCGCGGGGTCGCGCACCCGCAGCGTGACGAAGGGCTGCAGGCGGGAGCCCGATTGATAGACGTCGGCGATCTCGCCCCACGGCACCGTGGCGCCCCACTCCCGGAAATAGACGCCGTCGGCATCGACCCGCATGTGCGCGCCGGCTCGGCGGCCCGTGCGCCAGGCATGAACGCCGATCGCCAGGCCGAACGCCAGCAGCAGACCGCCGATCCATTGGC
>JAWWCG010000476.1:0-3632 GCA_033720555.1 Kiloniellales bacterium
AAGATGCGTCCGTGGACGGCCTCGGCGAAGTGCTCGGGGCGCAGGAAGTCGGCGACCTTCTCCAAGGCCAGGTTGCTCGACAGGATGGCGCCCAGGAGCGCCTGCTCGGCCTCGTAGTTGACCGGCGGGTCGCGATAGGGGTCGTTCTGTTTCTGATTGCCGGGCAGATGGGCGAGATTGGCGGTGCTGGTTTCCATGACGACGCAAGCTAGGGGTTTCCGTGGCGGCGCAAACTAGCAGAGCGATCAGGCCCCGGCACCATCGATCAGACCTGAGTCTGCTGAAACGCGGGGATAAGTCGCGCCGGGCCTTCGTGGCCGCGCGACTCGCTCGCTCGTTCGCTTGCAGGCGAGTCTAAGCGAGACGGCAGGAAAAGGGGACCCAAACTTTGCCGGGCCGCAGAGCTTCGCCGCAGAGCGTCACCGCAGAGATTCACCGGAGAGATTCACTGCGGAGCTTCGCCGCCGGGCGGCTCGGCGCCCTATTCGGCGGCGCGGACGCTTTCGGCGCCGCGACGGCGTTCCCAGTCGACCATGTAGTCGCGGGTGATCGGCAGCGTCTCCAGGCGTTTGGTGAGCTGGAGCTGAAACACCATCTGGGCCTGATGGCGGAAGCTCATCTCGCTCGCCTTGAGGTAGAGCTCCCACATGCGGCAAAAGCGCTCGTCGTAGAGCGCGGCGATCTCTTTGCGGTTCGCCTCGAAGCGCTCGTGCCACAGCTTCAGCGTTTCGGCGTAGTGCAGGCGCAGGATCTCGATGTCGGTGGCGAACAGGCCGTTGCGTTCGACCGCCGCCAGGACCTCCGACAGGGCCGGCAGCTCGCCGCCGGGAAAGATGTACTTGCGGATGAAGGGATTGCTGCCGCTCGGCGGATCGGAGCGGCCGATCGAGTGGAGCAGGCAAACGCCGTCGTCGCTCAGCAGATCGCGCACCTTGGCGAAGAACTCGTCGTAGTGGCGCCGGCCGACGTGCTCGAACATGCCGACCGACACGATCCGGTCGTAGCGCCCCTGGTCCTGGCGGTAGTCGCGCAGCAGGAAGCGGCAGCGCGCCTCGAGGCCGGCGCGCCGGGCGCGCCGCTCGCTGGTGCGATGCTGTTCCTCGCTGAGGGTGAGCCCGGTCACCTCGCAGCCCGCGGTCTCGGCCAGATAGAGGGCCATGCCGCCCCAGCCCGAGCCGATGTCGAGGACCTTGAGGCCGGGGCGGTCGAGCATCAGCTTGGAGGCCAGGTGCAGCTTCTTGTCTTCCTGGGCGCGCTCCAGGTTGTCGTGCGGCTCGGTGAAGTAGGCGCAGGAATAATTGCGGTCCCGATCCAGGAACAGTTCGTAGAGCCGGTCGGACAGGTCGTAGTGGTGGGCGACGTTGCGCCGCGCGGCGCGCAGAGTGTTGTACTGGCTCAGCCAGCGGGTCTGGCGGCTCGCCAAGGCGATCAGGCGGTAAAGCCAGTGCTTTTCCAGGTGGTGGTAGTTCTTCAGGGCAATCTCGAGAAAGGCTTCGAGACCGCCCTCTTCGAGCGTGATCTCGCCGTCCATGTAGCCTTCGCCGAAATAGAGCGACGGATTGAACGGCAGCTTCCGGGCAACGGCACGACTGTGCAGACGGATCGTCGCATGAGGGGCATCGCCATCGCCGAATGCCGAGCGCCGGCCCTGCGCGTCGATCACCTCCAGTGTGCCGCTGCGAACCAACTGATTGAGCAGGACACGCAGCAGCATGCCATCCCCCAAAAGTTCGCTTCCCCACGCAACCGCATATGCCCGCGCACGGGTTCCTCAGACCCGGGGCAAAGCGGCCTTCGCCACGGATGTTAACGTAGGATTTGCGGCTTGTGTAGCCCTGGCATGATGGCCGGGCGGCGGCGGCGGCCGGCCGCGCCCGGCGGCCGCGCTCAAGCGGTTTTGTCGGGCTCCGGCGAGGTGTCGTCTGCGGCCTCTTCGGCGCCTGCCGCTTCTTCCGATTCTGGCGATTCTGGCGCCGCGGCTTCGCTTGCGGCCTCGTCCTCGGCGCTCGCCGCCTCCTCGGCCTCGACCTCGGAGATCACCTCTTGGAGGACGGCTTCCTCGGCCGCGCGCTGCTCGTCGGCGCTGACCACGTGGCCCTCGCTGGTCTGCGCCTGGGCCTCCTCGTCGCTGCGCGCAACATTGGCGGTGATGGTCACCGCGACCTCCGGGTGCAGGCGGATGCGTACCGGATGCAGGCCGAGGACCTTGATGACCTGGTTCAGTTGCACCTGGGAGCGCTCGACCTTGATCCCCTCGGCGGCCAGGGCCTGGCCCAAGTCCCGGGCGGTGACCGAGCCGTAGAGCTGGCCGCCTTCGCCGGCCTGACGGATCAGCACGATCGACAGGCCGTCGAGCTTGCCGGCGACGGCTTCGGCCTCGCC
Source organism: Kiloniellales bacterium (assembly GCA_033720555.1). Taxonomy (GTDB): domain Bacteria; phylum Pseudomonadota; class Alphaproteobacteria; order Kiloniellales; family JAKSDN01; genus CALJXB01. The sequence continues at coordinate 2,383 of JAWWCG010000476.1, forward strand.
GCGGCGCTTCAGGTTCTCGACCTCCAGCTCGGTGCGCCGGCTCTCGAAGACCTTGCGGTTTTCTTCCGTCGCCCTGAGCGCCTTGTGCTTCGGCAAGAGATAGTTGCGCGCGAAGCCGGGCTTGACCTTCACGATGTCGCCCATCTGACCGAGGTTCTCGATCCGCTCCAAGAGAATGACCTGCATCACTCGTCCTCCTTTTTGCCCGCGGCGGCCAGCAGTCGCCGCCGAAGGCCAATCGTTTGATCCAGTACGCCCAGGCCGGCGACCAAAATGGCGGGCCAGGCCAGCAGCGCCAGGATGAGGTAGAATACGATCAGCAAGATCGTGCGCGAAGCCCGGTTGCGGCAGGCCGCGTGGATCACCGCCAGCCCGGCGAAGAAATAGGGCAGCAGCAGGACCACGAGCAGGCTGCGCGCGAGAAAGGCGACGTCGCCCGAGGCGAGCAGCGCGACCAGCGCCGCCGCCGCCGCCGCCAGGCCGAGCCACTGCGGCAGCTCGATTTGGGCGATGTCGGGGGCCGGCCTGAGGTTGCGCCCGAAGCGGCTCAAAACCCCTTGCGCCAGTATGCCGTTTGCCGCGACCACCATGAGCCAGCTATCCAGTCCCGCGCCGAGCCCGATCTGCGCCGCGGCGGCGGCGGCCTCCTGGAGCTGCGGCTCCTCGGCCGAGGGCAGCACCAGCCTGAGGGCGTCCGTCAACTGCGCCGTGAAGATCGCTTCCAGGCTCGGCCCGGACCCGAACAGCACCAGCGACAGGAGCGAGAAGGCGAGCAGAAAGAGGCCGGTGCCGGTCAGCCACACGACCAGCGGGCCGGGGGGATACCAGTCCACCGATCCGTCGGGCGCCGTGCGGCTCAGCAGCGCCTGGCGCACCAGGACGACCACCGGCAGGCCGAGCGTGATCGCCGTGCCGATGAACATGCCCGCCCCGTCGACCAGGGCGATCAGCAGGCTGCCGGAGACCTGCACGGCGGCCACCATGATCATCAGGCTCAAAGCCAGGCATGCCGTCGCCGCGGACAGGGTCGCCGCCCCGGTTCCCATGGACAGCCCCGAGAGGAACAGCGGCAAGGGCACCAGCAGCATGAACAGCACGCCGCCCGGCACGCTGAGGGCGGTCAGCAGCGGCAGTGCGCTGGCCAGTCCGTAGAGCAGCGCCAGACCTGTGCCTTTGCTCATGATGCACCGCTCTTCGACTCCGCGGGACGTTCGCGCTGCTGGCGCCGCCGCGGGCCCCCCGGCGACGCG
>JAWWCG010000477.1:0-3627 GCA_033720555.1 Kiloniellales bacterium
GGCCTCCGGGTCGGCGTGGAGATTGAACTCGGCGGCCGGCGTCACGTTGCCGCCGGCCCGCGAGGCGCCGCCCATGACGACGATGCGCCGCGCCTTGGCGAGGCTGTCCGGCGCGTCCCTGGCGACCATGGCGAGGTTGGTCAGCGGTCCGGTCGCCACCAGGGTGATCGCGCCGTCGCCGGCAGCGCACAGGCTCTCGGCGATGAACTCGGCGGCGTGGCCTTCGCGGAGCGGCGTCGCCGGCTCGCCCGCCTCGAGTCCCTCGATGCCCCCGATTCCCTCGAGGCCGCTCGGGCCGTGCCGGTACTCGGCGGAGACCGGCGCGCCGCGCAGCGGCCGCTCGGCGCCGGCGTGGACCCGCACCTCGCCGTGGCCGCACAGCTCGCAGACCAGGCGGGCGTTACGCTGGGTGAGGGCGAGCGGCACGTTGCCGGCCACGGTGGTGACGCCGAGCAGCCGGATCTCCTCGGGCGAGGCGAGCGCCAGGGCGATGGCGAGCGCGTCGTCGCGCCCGGGATCGCAGTCGAGGATGATGGCGTGCGTGGTCATTCGCGTGGCTCCCGTCGCCGCTACGTTAGATCCGGGACGCAGCCGGAGGCAAACCCCGGGGGCAATCCCCGGCAACGGTCCCCGGCAGCGGCCCCCGTAACATAAGCCGTGTGCCGCCAAGCCGGCGGTTGAGGCTTGGCGGTCACGGCGTATGATTGGCCGATGCAGTTGTGTGCTGGCGGTGCCGCTCCTATGATCTCGCGCCGCTCGGCCGCAAGGCTGCGGATCGTAGGAGGGTATAGGACAATGATAAATAGCATGCTTTGGCGTCGGGCCGCGGCCGGCCTGGCGGTTGTGCTCGGCCTGGCGCTCGCCGCCGGCCAGGCGCGCGCCGACGAAATTCGGGTGCTCAACTGGCAAGGCTACGGCACCGACGAGCCCTGGGCGCTGGAAGCGTTCAAGGAGAAGACCGGCCTCGACGTGGTCCACGACTACTTCAACTCCGAGCAGGAGATGCTGACCAAGCTGCGGACCAATCCCGGGGCCTACGACGTCGTGCTGATCAACAGCGCCTACACCCGCCAGGCCGCCGAGGAGGGCCTGATCCAGCCGATCGACACCGCCGGCATGGCGAACGTCGGCGACCTCTCGCCGGGCATGCGCAACAACGAGAACCTGGCGCCCGACGGCACCACCTACGGCGTCGCCTGGGTCTGGGGTGTCACCTCCTACGCGGTCGACACCGAGGAGTTCGACCAGCTTCCCTCCTCCATCGAGGAGCTCTGGGCGCCCGAGCACGCCGGGCGCGTCGGCTGGCGCGACGACGCGATCGAATCGGTCATGTTCGCCGCCATCGCCACCGGCCAGGACATCAACAACCCCTCCGATTTCGAGATCATCCGAGAGCGGCTGCGCGCGCTCAAGCCGCAGATCCGCACCTTCTGGTCCTCGGAGGACGAGTGGAACCAGTACATGGCGGCGGACGAGTTCGACCTGGCGACCTACTGGAGCGGATCGGCCTCGCGGTCGAAAACCGCGTTCGGCCTGCCGGTCGCCTTCGTGATCCCCAAGGAAGGCGCGATCGGCTGGCTCGACGGCCTGTCGATCGCCACCGGCGCGCCCAATCCGGACGGCGCCAAGGCCTTCATCGATTGGATGATCGATCCGGAGTTCTACGTGCGCTGGGACACCGAGGTGGGCGCGCCGGCCTCGGCCAACGCCGAGGCGAACGCCCAACTGCCGAAGGACGCCTTCAACCGCGCGGTGCTGGGCGATCCGGAGAAGGTCGCGACCCTGCAGTTCATGGGGCCGATGGACGAGGAGCTGCGCCAAAAGATCCTGGAGCTGTGGCAGGAAACCAAGACCTACCTGCTCGAGTAGCCGGCGGGGGCGGGGGATCGGTCGCATGGCCTCGGCGGCGGCAGGGGCGCCGCGGGTCTCTCGCGGGCACTTGAGAGCGGTGGCGGGCCTCACGGGGCCCGCCTATTTCTGGCTGACGCTGACCGTCTTCCTGCCGCTCTCGGCGATGTTCTATTTCAGCTTCCTGAGCGACGTGCCGTTCGGCGAGCGCGTCGCGACGCTGACCCTGGAGAACTACGCGGCGTTCTTCGAGAAGGAGTTCTACCGCACGCTGATGCTGCGCTCCTTCCGGCTCGGCGCCGAGGTCACCTTCTATTGCTTCCTGTTCGGCTTTCCGTGCGCCTATCTCCTGGCCAAGACCATCAAGGGCCGCTGGCGCGAGGCGCTGTTCCTGCTGATCATCCTGCCGTTCTGGAGCAACGCCCTGGTGCGCATTTTCTCCTGGACCATGGTGCTGCGCGGCAACGGCGTGTTGGAGCACGCGGTGAACTGGCTGGTGCCCGACTACGGGCCGCTCAACCTCATGTTCACCTATCCCGCCATCGTCGTCGGGCTGGTCCACTCCTACCTGCCCTACATGATCCTCACCTGCTACATCTCGCTGGAGGCGATCGACGACAGCCTGATTGAGGCGGCGCGCTCGCTCGGCGCGCGGCGCCTCACGGTGCTGCGGCGGCTCATCCTGCCGCTCGCGCTGCCCGGCATCCTGGCGGGGGCGATCCTGATCTTCGTGCCGGTCGTCGGCTCGTTCATGGAGCCGCGCATCCTGGGCGGCCGGGCCGGGACCTTCATCGGCACCATCATCGAGGACCAGTTCACGGCGGTCTTCAACTGGCCCTTGGGCGCGGCGCTGTCGTTCCTCATGCTGGGCTTCGTGCTGCTGATCCTGCTGGCGGTCGGGCCGCTGGCGCGGCGGGCGGCATGACCGGTCGGCGCCGCCGCCTCGCCCGGCTCGGCCGCCTCTACATGGCGGCGGTCCTGCTGTTCCTCTACGTGCCGATCGCCGTCATGGCGGTCATGTCGTTCAACGCCTCGCGGCTCTATCGCCTGCCGGTCGACTGGAGCGTCACCTGGTACGTCGCGCTGGCCGGCAACGACAAGCTGATCAACGCCGGCCTCAACAGCGTCTGGGTGGCGCTGGTGACCACGGCGATCGCCACCGCCCTGGGCACGGCCGCCTCGCTGGCCTTCTTCCGCTACGAGTTCCGGGCCAAGCGCCTGCTGCAGCTCCTGCTGTTCCCGCCGATCGCGATCCCCTGGCTGATCATCGGCACCGCCATGCTGGTGTTCTTCTTCTGGATCGGGATCGGCCGCGGCTTGCACGCCATGGTGCTCGGCCACGTGGCGCTGGCGCTGCCCTACGTCATCATCGTGGTGAGCGCCCGGCTGCGCTCGTTCGATCCCCATCTCGAGGAGGCGGCGCGCTCGCTCGGCGCCAGCCCGTGGCAGGCGACCCGGCGGGTCACCCTGCCGTGGATCGCGCCGGGCATGGTGGCCGCCGCGCTGTTCGCCTTCGCCGTCTCCTTCGACCAGTTCGTGATTTCCTATTTCCTGTCGGCGCCGGGGGTGACCACCTTGCCGGTGGAGATCTACACCGCGATCCGCAAGGGCTTCACGCCCGAGATCAACGCCGTCTCGACCATCGTCATCGCGGTCTCCATGGCGCTGCTCTTGGGCGTCGCGCGGTTCTACCGTTTCGGGGGCGAGCGCTGATGGCCGAGGTCACGGTGAGCGCCGTCTCCAAGAGCTTCGGCGCCGACAAGGCGGTCGACGACGTGA
>JAWWCG010000478.1:0-3627 GCA_033720555.1 Kiloniellales bacterium
CGGGCGCCCTCGGCGGGCAGCGCCTCGTCCTCGCCGACCAGCAGCTTGATCAGCGCCTCGCCGTGGCGCGTGTCGACGATGCGGTAGCGCCCGGCGTCGGCCACCTTGACCACCTCCACCGGAATCCCCTCGCTGGCGAAGCGGACGAACTCGGGGCGCACGCCCAGCTCCAGCCTGGCGTCGCCGGCGGGCTTCTCGACGCGGGCGTCGAGCGCCACCGGATGGCCGGCGAAGCGGGGGACGCCGTCGGCGATCTCGCAGGGCAGCACGTTCATGCCCGGCGAGCCGATGAAGTGGCCGACGAAGGTGTGCTTCGGCCGCTCGAACAGCTCCACCGGCGTGCCGATCTGCACCACCGTGCCCTCGTGCATGACCACCACCTGCTCGGCCAAGGTGAGCGCCTCGGTCTGGTCGTGGGTCACGTAGATCATGGTCGAGCCGACCTGCTGGTGCAGCTCCTTGAGCTTCGAGCGCAGCACCCATTTCAGGTGCGGGTCGATCACCGTGAGCGGCTCGTCGAACATGATCACGTTGACGTCCGAGCGCACCAGGCCGCGGCCGAGGGAGATCTTCTGCTTGCCGTCGGCGGTGAGCCCCGCCGCGCGTCTCGGCAGGCGGTCCTCCAGGTCGAGCATCTTGGCGATCTCGCGCACCCGCTGGTCGATCTCGGCTTTCGCCACGCGCCGGTTCAGCAAGGGGAAGGCCAGGTTGTCGTAGACCGTCATGGTGTCGTAGACGACCGGGAACTGGAACACCTGGGCGATGTTGCGCTGGTCGGTCGGGACGTCGGTCACGTCCTCCTCGCCGAAGTAGACCCGGCCCTCGGTCGGGGTGATCAGCCCGGAGATGATGTTGAGCAGCGTCGTCTTGCCGCAGCCCGACGGCCCGAGCAGCGCATAGGCGCCGCCGTCGGTCCAGTCGATGTGGACCTGCTTCAGCGCCCAGTCCCGGTCGGCCGCCGGGTCGCGCGCGTAGCTGTGGCGCAGGTCCCTCAGGCCGATGCTCGACATGGCCGTCGTCTCCGATGGCGCGGGACGCGCGCGATGGGGCGTGCGGTGGGGCGTGCGGCGCTCATGCGGCGATCAGCTCGTCGTTCTGGCCGAAATAGAGGCAGTGTCCGACGTCCATGAACAGCTCCGCCCGGGCGCCGACCTCGAAGGGGTGGATGCCGTGGGACTGGGAGACCCAGGTCCGGTCCTGCAGCTCGAAGTGGATCACGCTCTCCGAGCCGCTGAGCTCGGTGACCAGCACCTTGCCCTCGAGGCGCACGGCGGCGTCGCTGCGCGGGCGCGGCGTGATGTGGTGGGGGCGGATGCCGAGCGTGTAGGTGCCGTCCGGTATCGCGCGCTGGCGCTCGCCCGCCGGCCAGGCGACGCGCTCGTTGAGCACGAAGCGCTCGCCGCGCTTGGAGACGCGCGTGGTGTTGATCGGCGGATCCGAGAACACGCGGGCGCTCGCCAGATCGACCGGGCGCCGATAGACGCTCGCGGTCTCGCCGAACTGGGTGACGCGCCCTTCGTGCAAGGTCGCCGTGTGGCCGCCCAGGAGCAGCGCCTCGGTCGGCTCGCTGGTGGCGTAGACCACGGTGCTGCCGCGGTTCTCGAACAGCCGGGGAAGCTCGTCGCGCAGCTCCTCGCGCAGCTTGAAGTCGAGGTTGGCCAGGGGCTCGTCCAGCAGGATGAGCTCGGAATCCTTGACCAGGGCGCGGGCGAGGGCGGTGCGCTGCTGCTGGCCGCCCGACAGCTCGCCCGGCCGGCGCTTCAAGAGGGGCGACAGCTTCAAGAGCTCGGCCACCTCGGCGACCCGCTTGTCGATCTCGGCCCGCGCCGCGTGGGCGACGCGCAGCGGCGAGGCGATGTTCTCGAAGACCGTGAGATTGGGGTAGTTGATGAACTGCTGGTGCACCATGGCGACCTTGCGCTTCTGCACCGCCATGCCGGTCACGTTGCGGCCGTCGAACCAGACCTCGCCGGCGGTCGGGCGCTGCAGGCCGGCCATGAGCTGCATCAGCGTCGTCTTGCCGGAGAGCGTGGTGCCGAGCAGGATGTTGAAGCCGGACTCCGCCAGCGCGAGGCTGGTCTCGTGGATATGGGTCTCCGCGCCCACACGCTTGACCACCTTCCTCAATTCCAGAGCCATCGAGCGGCGCTCCCTGGACGGCACGGCACCTCAAGGGACCGGCTGGGCGAACCTCCTGCGGCGGGCGGGCGAGACGAAGACGGCTTCCAGGGCCGACGGCCCCCCCGGGGGCGCCGGGCGGCGCCCCCGGAAGAGCCCGACAAGTCGGTCGGCGTTCGCCGAACGGTCGGCCGCTAGCCCGCGTCGCTCCACCGCTTGATGAGCTCATCGTAGTCGATGGTCTCGCCTTGCGGCTTCTCGTTCTCCAGCTTGGCCTTCGGCCCGTCCGGCTTGCCCAGCCATTCAGACGGATCCTTCTCCTCGTTCAGGCGCGGACCGCAGCCGCCGTAGACGTTGGCGGCCTCGTCGGCCTGCTGCATGCGGGCCATGACCTGATCCATTTCCGCGGCCAGCCGGTCCATCGCTTCCTGCGGCGTGAAGGCGCCGGAGTTCACGTCGCCGATCTGCTGCCACCAGATCTGCGCCAGCTTGGGGTAGTCCGGCACGTTGATGCCGGTCGGCGACCACTGCACGCGGTCCGGCGAGCGGTAGAACTCGATCAGGCCGCCGAGCTTGGGCGCGCGCTCGGTGAAGCTCTCGTGGCGCACGGTGCTGTCGCGGATGAAGGTGAGGCCGACGTGGCTCTTGCGCACGTCGACGGTCTTCGAGACGGTGAACTGGGCATAGAGCCAGGCCGCCTTGCGCCGGTCGACCGGCGTCGACTTGAACAGCGTCCACGAGCCGGCGTCCTGGTAGCCGAGCTTCTGGCCTTCCTTCCAGTAGGGCCCGTGCGGCGACGGCGCCATCCGCCACAGCGGGTTGCCGTCGTCGTCGACCGTGTTGTTGCCCTCGGACTTGGGCGCCACCATGGAGGCGGTGAAGGCCGTGTACCAGAAGATCTGCTGCGCCACGTTGCCGGTCGAGAGCGCCGGCAGCGACTGGTAGAAGTCGTAGCTGGCGGCGCCCGGCGGGGCGTACTTGCGCAGCCATTCGTCCCACTTGCGGATCGCGTAGACCGAGGCCGGGCCGTTGGCCTCGCCGCCGCGGCTCACCGACGAGCCGGCCGGGTTGCACGAGCCGGCCTCCATGCGGATGCCCCACTCGTCGATCGGCACGCCGTTCGGCACGCCCTCGGTGCCGGTGCCGGCCATGGACAGCCAGGCGTCGGTCATGCGCCAGCCCAGATCGGGGGCGCGCTTGCCGTAGTCCATGTGGCCGTAGACCCGCACGCCGTCGATCTCCTTGACGTGCTCGGTGAAGAACTCGGCGATGTCCTCGTAGGCCGACCAGTTGACCGGCACGCCGAGGTCGTAGCCGTAGATCTCCTTGAACTGGGCCTGCAGGTCCTCGCGGTCGAACCAGTCCTTGCGGAACCAGTAGAGGTTCGCGAATTGCTGGTCAGGCAGCTGGTAGAGGTTGCCGTCGGGCCCCGTGGTGAACTGCGTGCCGATGAAGTCCTCGAGGTCGAGCGTGGGCGACGTGACGTCGGCGCCGGTGCCTTCCATCCAC
>JAWWCG010000479.1:0-3612 GCA_033720555.1 Kiloniellales bacterium
CCCTTCGCGGGCGATTGAGGGAGAAACGCATGAACTCGCCTCCTCAGCGAGCCAATCTTGTTCTCGAGCATGTTTCGGCGATCAGCGATTACGACGAAGTGGGCTATGAGGATTCCTGGTACGTCGTCGCCTACCTCGTGATGGACAGCGGCAAACGCAAGCGCGTCACTCTGCATCGATGCGAGTCCCGGTCCGAGGCGTCGGCGGCGCTCGCGACCTTATGGGATCGGGTGGTCGAAGAGCGCGCGGCGATCTGAAGCCCGCGCCCGGCCTAGCGGACCGTGCGGCGACTCACGGCATCGCCATAGGCCACTCCGCTACGGGGTTGAAGGTTTTCGCCTCGAAGCGGTAATAGCCCTGGCTTCTTATCGAGTTCATCGCGAGGGTCTCGTCGAAGGCGGCTCTGCTCTTTCCCATCTCGGAGAACACGCCCACCTTTTCCAGTTCGTCGTCCGATCCGGGACAAAGACCGCCGCTCACCTGGTCGGCGTGGGCGTCGTCGGTGACGACGAATATGTCCTGATCGTTCTTGCAACGGAAGACGTGGAAACTCATCGGATCTCTCCTTTCGAGTTTCGTTCGCTCATGGCCCCGGCTCGCCGCCGCGCCAAGCGCCACTGCTCAATTTGAGGCAGTCTGCATCTGGTACGCGCGGTCGTCGTTGAGATAGATCAACGGCGGTTCCGGGCTCGCCTTTGTGGTCGGCGAGCGTGCGACGCGAGCGCGGCGCCAAGAAGCGCGCCTCGAGTGCGCACGGTCCCAGACATGCCTAAGCAGGAACCTCTTGCAATGCGTGGAGATGGACGTCGTGGCCGGAGTGTTTCGAAAGGATCTCCAGCGCCCGCGCTTCGCGGTCTTTGTCCCAGGTCCTGACCCAGAGCAGCAGTCCGCCGCGGCCGAGCTGATGCTGAATATAGTCCGCGTGGTGCTCGCCCACCAGCTTGGCCAGGGTGGATCCGATGAGCCCGCCGGCACCGCCCGCCATGGCCGCTGCCGCGACGGCTCCGGCCAGCGTCCCGCCCGACGCGACGATGGCGCCCGCCGAGGCCAGGGCCCCGACGTAGGCCAGACTGCCGATGAGGGCGCCTTCGGCATCGCCGATGGCCTCGGTCGAGACGTAGGCCGCGCGCGGCACCGTCGTATCATCCTCGACCTCTTGAGCCCGCTGGTACATGTGGCCGAGTTTCTCTTCGATCGCCTCGTCGCTGGCCAGCAAGCTGAGCTCGGCCCGATTGAACCCGGAGCTCAGCAGCTCGTCGATGGCGCCTTGAAAGGACTCCGCGTCGTCGAAGACCGCGACCGCTTCGGTTTGACTCGCTTGGCTTGGCGTGGAGGACATGGCGGGCCGTTTCTTTCCAGATCGGCGGGGAAACTAGCTTGCGCCGGCCGGCTCTACGTTGACCCAGATCAATGACCCGCCCTCGGGCGCTGCTAGGTAACGAAGCGGCGGCGCTTTTCGGCGCCGCCCTGGCGGTGATCTGGTGCCGGGGCGGGGCGCTTTCAAGCAAGGGACAGAGGGAACCGGCGCCTCTGGGCCCTGGCTCGCAGGAGGCGCAGCCCGCGCGCGACCGCTTTTCGAGGCCGCGCGTCGAGCGGCGCGGCACGTGGAATCTCGGGAGGCCTTGGGCTTTATGACATCGCGGGCGACGTTTCTTGTTCTCCTGGTGGCGGTCTGGATTTCCCCGGCGGCCGCGGATTCCCTGCGGGGGCGCGAGATTTTCATGACCTATTGTCAGGGCTGCCATGGCCTGACGCCGGAAGAGTCGGACAAGCGGGGGCCGCACTTGGCCGGGCTGCTCGACCGCCGCTACGGCGCCGTCGAGGGCTTCCCCTACCGGATGGTGTGGACCGAGGCCGATCCGCGATGGACCGAGGCGCAGCTCGACGCCTATCTCGGGATCCACCGCCTGCCCGAACCCGACGCCCGGGCCGACGTGATCGATTTCCTGGTGCTGGCCACGGCCGGCGGTCGGGTCGTCGATCCCGCCAGAGGGGAGGCGCTCTACAATACCCAGTGCTCCTATTGCCACGCCTTGACCAAAGAGACGGCGCGCGCCGAGACCAGGGCGAACGGCGAGGCCGAGGAGATACGCCGCGCCTTGCAGCGGCAGCCCTTCGAGCCGCACGAGCCCACGCCTCGCCAGGGCGGGACCGTGGAAGGACTGCGGCGCGGACCGCACCTGGCCGGCCTGCTTGCCCGCGCGCCCGGCGCCGTGAGCGGCTTTCCCTATCGCTTCGTTTATGAGATCTCCGGCCCGACGTGGACCGAGGCCGATCTGGATTCCTACATCGGCTTCCATGCCCGTCTGGGGGCCTTCGACCGGGCGGATCTGGTGGCTTTCCTCAAGACCACCGGGCGATAACCCGCCGGAGCACGCAAAGGGCGCGCCGGATCGGCATCAGCGCCCGGTCGCCTCCTCGGCCATCGCGGCGAACAGCGCGCGGCTCGCCCGGCGCGCCGCCGCGATGGTTGCGAGGGCGCCTTCGAAGATCTCGCCATAGGACAGCGGGCGCTCTGCCAGGCCCTGCTCCCGCGCCGTCTCGCCGACCGCCGCCGCGACGGCGGCCGCCAGCTCGGCTTCGTCCATGGCGGGCAGGATACGGTCGTCGGCGAGGCCCTCGGCTTCGGCGAAACCGGCCAGGGCCAGGGCGCCGGCGTAGGCCATCTCGTCCGTGATCGCCTTGGCGCGGACATCCAAGACACCGCGAAACAGGCCCGGGAAGACCAGCGAGTTGTTGAGCTGGTTGGGGAAGTCGCTGCGCCCCGTGGCGACGATCCGGGCGCCGGCCGCCTTGGCCTCCCAGGGCCAGATCTCGGGCACCGGATTGGCGCAGGCGAAGACGATCGCCTCCGGCGCCATGGTCTCGACCCACCGGGGGTCGATGAGGCCGGGGCCGGAGCGGGAGAAGGCGATGCAGAGGTCGGCGCCGGCGAAGGCCGCCTCCGGACCGCCCGTCAGCCGCGCGGCGTTGGTCCGCCGGCAGACCTGCCATTTGTCGGAGAATTCGTCCTGCCGCGCCTCGATGTCGCGCCGGCCGCGATGGAGGATGCCCTGGCTGTCGCAGGCGACGATCGCCTCCGGCGCGACGCCCATGGCCGAGAGCAGGCGATAGACCGCCACGTTGGCCGCGCCCATGCCGAACATGACGATGCGGATCCCGCTCAGCTCCTTGCCGACCAGCTTCAAGGCGTTGATGAGGCCCGCCGCCGTCGCGGCGGCCGTTCCCTGCTGGTCGTCGTGCCACACCGGAATGCCGAGGCCGCGGCGCAGCCGATCGAGGACGCCGAAGCACTTGGGCTGAGCGATGTCCTCGAGATTGATGCCGCCGAAGCTGGGCGCCACCAGCTCGACCGTCCGGACGATGTCGTCGGGCGACTGGGATCCCAGGCACAGGGGCACCGCGTCGACGCCGCCCAGATACTTGAACAGCAGGGCCTTGCCCTCCATCACCGGCAAGCCGGCCTCGGGGCCGATGTTGCCGAGGCCGAGGACGCGCGAGCCGTCGGTGACGATGGCGATCGTGTTGGCCTTGTTGGTGTGCGCGTAGACCGCCGCCGGATCCTCGACGATCGCCCGGCACGGGGCCGCGACGCCGGGCGTGTACCAGAGC
>JAWWCG010000480.1:0-3611 GCA_033720555.1 Kiloniellales bacterium
GATTGCGTGGAGGAGGTGCCCGCCTGGTTCTTCGAGGACGGCGTGATCTTCCTGCCCGAGGAGGTCGAGGTCGGCCTTAGGATCGTCAGCCGGCACCTGCGCCGCCACTTCCGCGCGATCCACGCCGACCTGCTGACCGTTGACTACTGGCAGTCGCTGCAGGACGACCTGCTCGGCGGCAAGGTGCCGAGCGTCAGCGTCTATCCCGACGAGCGGAAACTGGTACGCCAGATCGATCGGCTCGGCACCTATTATGAGTGCCTTTTCCACTCACGTGGCGTCGCACCAGCCCGCACCCACGCCCGGCCACCCGTGCCATTGTATGCTTGGGGTGGCCGGGCGGGGGTGAGGGCTGGTTCCGCGAGACCGAAAAACTGCCTAGACCTGTCTGAGAGACGACCGCTGGCGCCGGGCCGACGAAGCCGGCTCGCGCCGCTCAGGCGGCCTCGGCGTCACCCGAGCCGATGCGCAGGCCGCCGCCCTCGGCGAGCATGGTCTTGTTGAGCAGCTTGACGCAGGCGTAGACCGCCTCGATCGAGGGCGCCGGCGTCTCGGTGATTTGGGCGAGCTCCAGCACCGCCCCGACCAGGGCCTCGATCTCCAGCGAGCGGCCCAGCTCCACGTCCTGCAGCATCGAGGTCTTGTGGGCGCCGACCTGCTCGGCGCCGGCGATGCGCTTTTCGATGGTGTGGCGGAAGGTGATGCCGAGGGTCTCGGCGATGTCCTGGGCCTCGCGCATCATGGTAGCGGCGAGCCGGCGGGTCTCAGGCAGCTCGCAGATCGCGGCCAGGGTCGCGTGGGTGAGCGCGCTGATCGGATTGAACGACAGGTTGCCCCAGGCCTTGAGCCAGATCTCCGAGCGGATGTCGTCGAGGATGCGCGAGCGGAAGCCCGCCGCCACCAGCAGGTCGTAGAGGCGACGCACGCGCGCGCTCTCGCTGCCGTCCAGCTCGCCCACCGGGAAGTAGTCGCCCTCGATGTGCTTGATGACGCCGGGCTCGGGCACGACCGCCGCGGGATAGACGACGCAGCCGACGATGCGGCCGCTGTCAATGTTCTTCTCGAGCACGCCGCTCGGATCGACGGAGCGCAGCCGCCGGCCGTCGTGCGGGCCGCCGTGGCGGTGAAAGTACCACCACGGGATGCCGTTCTGAACCGTAACGATGGTGGTGTCGGCGTCGACCAGCGCCGGAATCTGCTTCGCGATGGCGTCGAGGAAATGCGCCTTCACGGCGAGGATGATCAGGTCCTGGCGGGCGAGGCCCTCCAGCGACTCCCGGGCGGCGACGCGCTCGGCCACCCGCTCCTCGCCGTCCAGATCGATCAGCTTGAGGCCGGCCTTCTGGATCGCCGCCAGATGGGCGCCGCGGTCGATCACGGTCACCTCGTGGCCGGCCAGGGCCAGCCTGGCGCCGAGCAGCCCGCCGATCGCCCCGGCCCCGACGACGCAGATCCTCACGCCGCCCTCGCCGTGGTTCGCTTGCTCCGATCCGTCATACCACCCAACCCCATGGTTCGGGACCCGCCGCGGCTAGCCGGCCACTAGCCTGCCACTAGCTTGCCAGGGCGCGGCGCATGGTCTCGCCGATCTCCGCCGGCGAGGTCGCAATATGGGCGCCCGCGGCGCGCAGCGCCTCGATCTTCTCCGCGGCGCCGCCCTTGCCGAACACGTTGACCGTCCCGGCATGGCCCATGCGCCGCTCGGTCGGCGCGTGGACGCCGGCGACATAGGCGGCGACCGGCTTGGGCGACGGATGCGACAGGAGGAACTCCGCCGCCTCCTCCTCGGCCGAGCCGCCGATCTCGCCGACCAGGACGACGCCCTCGGTCTCGGGGTCGGCGAAGAACAGCTCCAGGCAGTCGACGAAGCCCATGCCGTAGACCGGGTCGCCGCCGATGCCCAGCGAGGTCGATTGGCCGAGGCGGGCCGCCGAGGTCTGCTCGACCACCTCCGAGGTGAGCGAGGCCGAGCGCGAGGCGATGCCGACCTTGCCGGGCCGCTCCAGGTGGGCCGGCATGACGCCGATCTTGCAGCGCCCCGGGGCGATGATGCCCTGGGAGTTCGGCCCGATCAGGCGCGATTTCGATTCCTCGAGGCGCCGCTTGACCCGCACCATGTCGAGCACCGGGATCCGCTCGGTCACGCAGACCAAGAGCGCCACCTCCGCCGCGATCGCCTCGAGCATGGCCTCGGCGGCCGAGGCCGGCGGCACGAAGATCGCGGTGGCGTCGGCGCCGGTCGCGTCGACCGCCTCGGCGACGGTGTCGAAGACCGGCAGGCCGAGGTGCTTGCGTCCGCCCTTGCCGGGGACCACGCCGCCGACCACCTGGGTGCCGTAGGCGATGGCGCGCTCCATGTGGAAGCTGGCCTGGCGCCCGGTGAAGCCCTGGCAGATCACCTTGGTGTCTCGGTCGATCAGGATCGCCATCAGCGCGCTCCCGCTTGCGCCGCCCGCACGGCCTTGACGACCGCTTCGCCGACCGTGTCGGCGAACTCGACCGGGATCCCCTGGGCCATCAGGATCTTGCGCGCGAGGTCGCCGTTGGTGCCGGCGGCGCGCACGATCAGGGGCACCGTCAGCGTGGCCTCGCGGCAGGCCGTGCCGATCCCCTCGGCGACCGTGTCGCAGCGCAGGATGCCGCCGCCGTAGATGTTGACCAGGATCGCCTCGACCTTGGGATTGCGCAACAGCAGGCCGAAGCCGCCGGCGATCTGCTCGCGGGTCGCCTCGGAGCGGATGTCCATGAAATCGGCCGGCTCGCCGCCTTGTTCCTTCAACAGATCGATGGTCGAGAGCGCGAGGCCGGCGCCGTTCACCATGACGCCGATGTTGCCAGACAGCTTCACGTAGTTCAGCTCGAAGCGCTTGGCATCCAGCTCGCTGGGATCGACCTCGTCCTCGTCGCGCAGGGCCTCCAGGTCCTGGTGGCGGAACAGCGCGTTGTCGTCCAGCACGATCTTGGCGTCGAGCGCCAGAAGGTCGCCGTCGGTCGCGACCACCAGGGGGTTGAATTCGATCAGACTGGCGTCGAGGTCGAAGAACGCCTTGTAGGTCGCGGCCATGATCTCCAGCGCCTGGCGCGCCTGGACGTCGCCGAGGCCGAGGCGCTTGGCCAGGGCAAGCGCGGCCTCCCGCTCGATCCCCTGGTCCGGGTCGACGATCAGCCGCAGCAGCCGGCTCGGGTCCCCCGCCACCAGGTCCTCGATGTCGTCGCCGCCGTCGCGCGCGGCGATGAAGCCGACGCGCCCAGCGGTTCGATCGACCAGGGCGGCCAGATAGACCGCCCGGTCGAAGTCGACCGCGCGTTCGATATAGACGCTCTTGACGGTCTTGCCGTCGGGCCCCGTCTGGGCCGTCACCAAGCGGCTGCCCAGCAGCTCGGCCGCCGCCTTGCGCACCTCCTCGGAGCAATGCACCAGGCGCACGCCGCCCGCCTTCTGGCGCAGCCCGGCGTGGATTTGCGCCTTCACCGCCCAGGCGGCGCCGCCCAAATTGTCCGCCGCCAGGGCCGCCTCGGCCGGCGTTTCCACGTTGACGCCGTCGGTCATGGGAATGCCGTAGGAGCGGAGCAAGGCCTTGGCTTGATGCTCGTGCAGGTTCATGTCGCAC
>JAWWCG010000481.1:0-3592 GCA_033720555.1 Kiloniellales bacterium
CGCGAGATGGCCGAGGCCGGCGAGCTGGAGCAGCTCCTGGCCGACAAGGGCGTCGCCAGCCGCACCATGGCGTAAGCCCCCAGCGCGCAAACGAACCCGCGAAGGGCCGCACCCGGACGATCCCCGGGGCGGCCTTTTCGTTTGGCCGGCCTTTTCCTTTGGGCGGCCGGCCGGTCAGGCGCCGCGATCGCGCCGGGCGGCGCGCACCAGGCGCTCCAGGGCGTCGAGGAAGCGCGCGCGGTCGGCCTTGGTGAAGCCTCTGCCGTCGCCGCCTGCGGCGAGCGGATTGGCGGCCCGCAGATCCGCCATGAGATCGCGCATGGCGACGGCGTGGCCGATGTTCGCCGCGGTGAAGGCCTCGCCGCTGCCGCGCAGCGCCGCGGCGCCCGCCTTGAGGCACGCGGCGGCGAGCAGGACGTCCTGGGTGACGCAGATATCGCCGGGGCCGATCCGCTCGGCGATCCAGCGGTCCGCGGCGTCCGGCCCCTCGGCCACGACCACCGTCTCCACCCGCGGCGAGGGGCTCGGCCGGATGCCGCCGTTGGACACCACGAAGACCGGCAGCCCGTGGCGTTCGGCGACCTTGAGCGCCTCCCGCCTGACCGGGCAGGCGTCGGCGTCGATGTACAGCCTGACCATGCGTCCCGCCCCCTCGATCCGATCCAGCGGCCGCGATTATGGCCGATCCCTGCGGCGTCGTCCCGCATTGGGCCTGGTCATGCCCGGCGGAGCGGGATAGGACAAGGGCGCGGGCGCGCGGCTGGCAAGCAGACAGAGACGAGAGGCGTTACGTGACGGGCTCGACGAAGTCCCGGCTGTTCCTGGCCGTCCTGGTGGGCGCGACGGCGCTCGGCCCCTTGGCGATCCAGATCTTCCTGCCGTCGCTGCCCGCGATCCAAGCCGACCTCGAGGTCTCGGGCCCGGTGGCGCAGCTCGTCTTCAGCCTGTCGATGGCGGCGATCGCGGTCTCCATGCTGGTCTACGGGCCGCTGTCCGACCGCTTCGGCCGCCGGCCCATGCTGATCGCCGGGCTGATCCTCTACCTGATCGGCAGCCTCGCCTGCGCGCTCGCGCCGAACATCGCCGTGCTGATCCTCGGCCGCACGGTCCAGGCCGTCGGCGGCGCCGGGCCGATCGCCCTCACCCGCACCATCATCCGCGACCTCTACGGCCGGGAGCGCGCGGCCAGCATGATCGCCTATCTGACCATGGCCATGGTGGTGGTGCCGATGATGGCGCCGGTGATCGGCGGCTACCTCAACGACCTGATCGGCTGGCGGGCGATCTTCGCCTTCTGCGCGGCCGTCGGGCTCCTGGTGAGCGCCCTGGTGCTGGCCCGCCTGCCGGAGACCCACCGAGACCAGGTCGCGATCCCCGGGATCGGCTCGATGATCGCCGGCTTCGCCCAACTGCTGCGGACCCCGGCGTTTCGCGCCTTCGCCTTCCAGAGCGCGTTCTGCATCGCCTCGTTCTTTTCCTTCGCGGCGGCGGCCCCCTACGTGGTGATCGTGGTCATGGAGCGCTCGGCCAGCGCCTATGGGCTCTTCTTCATGGTCGTCTCCCTCGCCTTCATGCTCGGCAATTTCTTCGCCGCGCGCACCTCCGAGCGGGTCGGCGTGGAGCGCATGGTGCTGATCGGCAGCAGCCTGTCGGCGCTGGCGACGGTGCTCACCCTGATCCTGCTGACGACCGTCGGCTGGGTGCCGTGGGCGCTGTTCGGGCCGTCGATCCTGCTCGCCCTGGGCAACGGCCTGTCGATCCCGAACGCCATGGCCGGCGCGATCAGCGTCGATCCGCGCGCCGCCGGCGCCGCCTCGGGCCTCTCGGGGTTCCTGCAGATGCTGTTGGCGGCGGTCTTCGCGCAGCTCGCCGGCATGTGGCAGAACGGCACGCCCTACCCGATGATCGGCTTCATGATCGCCGCCTCGGTGCTGGCGCTGGCGAGCTTCGTCGTCTCGCTGCGCGGCACCGGCGCGTTCACGCGCTCGCTCACCGCAGAATGACCTGGCAAATGACCTGGCGCGACTGGCTGGGAGGCGACATCCTGGGAGGCGGCTGCTGACGGGAGGCTGTCAGTAGGCCTCCGCTAGACTGAACCGCCTGAGCTATCGAAGGCAGTTAAGGCCTGGTGTCCGCCATGCGTCACGACCTGAACCCGCGCGCCCTCGCCGTCTGGTTTTCCGTCGGCCACTGGGCCAACGACTGCGGGCCGGGGGCGGTGTGGATCATCGCTCCGGCGATCGCCGTCGCCATGGGCCTGACGCCGGGCGAGGTCGGCCTGCTGATCGCGATCCACAGCGTCGGCGCGGCGCTCGCCTACCTGCCGGCCGGCCTCATCGCCGACCGCATCGCCGACCACGGCCGGCTGCTGCTCGCCACCTTCGTCTGGGTGGCGATCGGCTACGCCTTGAGCGCGCTGGCGCCGGGCTTCTGGAGCGTCGCCCTCATGCTGGCGATCGCCGGCCTGGGCGACGCCGCCTGGCACCCTATCGCCACCGGCGTGCTGGTCCGCCTGCGCCCCGAGCGCCGGGCCGAGGCGCTCGGCGTCCACGCCATCGGCGGCACCCTGGCCGAGGTGACCGCCCCGCTCGCCATGGGCGTCCTGCTCGGCCTGTTCGACTGGCGGGTCTCGCTGATGTTCGCCGCCCTGCCGGCGGCCCTCATGGCGCTCGCCTTCGCGCCGGTGGCGCGCCGGGTGCCGCGGGCCGCGACGGCGCGCCGCGCCGCCACCGACCTGGGCGATCTGCTGCGCGCCTGGCGGCGGCCGAGCGGCCTCGGGCTGGTCGCCACGACCTGCGCCTACAACATGGCCAACCTGGCGATCCTCGCCATGATGCCGCTCTACCTCCAGAGCGCCCACGCCTTCAGCCCGGCCGAGACCGGCATGGCCTTCGCGGCCATGATCTTCCTCGGCGCGGTGGTCCAGCCGCCGATGGGCCGCGTCTCCGACCGCATCGGCCGCAAGCCGGTCATCGTGGCCGGCAATCTGGTGGCGGCGCTGGCGGCCGCCGCGGTCTGGCTGCTCGGCGACCAGACCGTGGTCGCGCTGGCCGGCCTCGCGCTCGCCATCGTCAGCCTGACCGCGATCCGCGCGGCCCACCTGGCGGCGGCGGTCGACTATTCCGGCCACCGCGAGGCGACCACGCTGGGCTTCACCTTCGCGCTGCTCGACGGCGTCGGCGCGCTCGGCGCCTGGCTCGCCGGGCTCGCCGCCAATGTCGAGCTGGCGCTCGCCTTCGCCCTGGCGGCCGGCCTGTCGCTCGCCGCCGGCCTGCTCAGCCTGCCGCTCGGCTTCGCCCGGCGGCGCGCGGCCGAGCGCCAGACCGAGCGCCAGGCCGAGCTCCGGACCGAGCTGTCGTCGTGACGCTCCGGCGGCCGGACGTCCTGACGTCCTCGTCGGCGGCGGCCCATTTGGCTGGCCGAACGCCCCCGCATCGGGATGAAATCCGGCCCCCACTCGCGCCCACTGGCCCCGGCGGGGCCGCAGGGGCTAGAGTGCGGCCCACGGAAAAGGTGCGGGAGAGGCGCATGACATCGCACGACAAGCCGGCCGGCCTGGGCGCAGCCAAAGAGGCCGAGATCGCGGCCCTGC
>JAWWCG010000482.1:0-3589 GCA_033720555.1 Kiloniellales bacterium
GAACAGTGACCGATCACAGCCCGCCTCGGCGTGAAGACGACGACCCCGATGTCGCCGACGTCGCGGTGCAGGAACGCCGCCGCCGGATCTCCTTCGTCTGGATCATTCCCATCGTTGCGGTTCTGATCGGCGGTTGGCTCGCCTATACCACGATCTCCGAGAAGGGCCCGACCATCACCATCGATTTCAGGACGGCCGAAGGCCTCGAAGCCGGCAAGACCAAGGTCAAGTTCAAGGATGTCGACATCGGGCAGGTGGAAGCCGTCACGATCAAGCGGGATCTTTCCGGGGTGGTGGTGACCGCGAGCCTGTCCAAGGAGGTGTCGGATCATCTGACGGAAGAGACCCGTTTCTGGGTGGTTCGCCCACGCCTGGGGGCGGGCGGCGTTTCCGGCCTGGGCACGCTGGTCTCGGGGGCCTACATCGAGATGGATCCGGGCGGCGCGGGGGCGGAAGCGAGAGAGTTCATAGGGCTCGAGATCCCGCCGCTCGTGCGATCGGACAGCCGCGGCAAGAAGTTCGATCTGAAGGCCGAGTCTCTCGGGTCGTTCAGCTACGGCGCCCCCATCTACTATCGCGGCTTCAAGGCCGGACAGGTTTTGGGCTTCGAGCTGGAGGAAGACAAGAAGACCGTCGCGGTGCACATCTTCATCAACGAGCCCTACGACGATCTGGTGTACGACCACAGCCGATTCTGGAACGTCAGCGGATTTCGCGTCTCGGTCGACGCCAACGGCATGGAGCTGCGCACCGAATCCCTGGAATCGGTCTTGCAGGGCGGCATTGCCTTCGACACCCCGGCGACCCTCGAAACCGGCGAGCCCGCCAAGGAAGGCACGATCTTCGCCCTGTTCAAGGACGAACAGGCGATGGCCGCGGCGTCTTTCATTCACAAGGAGCGGGTGATCGCCTACTTCGACGGTTCGGTGCGGGGCCTGTCCGTCGGTGCGCCGGTCGAGTTCCGGGGAATCAAGGTCGGCTCCGTGGTGGACGTCAAGCTGGAGTTCGACCGCAACGCCATGACCTTCCGCATCCCGGTTCTGATCGAGCTGGAAACCGGGCGGGTGACCGTCATCGGCCAGCGCTTCGAGAATCCGAAACAGGCGATACAGGCGCTGATCGACATGGGAATGCGGGCGCGCCTGGAGACCGGGAGCCTGCTCACCGGACAGCTTTACGTGAGCCTCGACCTTCATCCAGACACGCCGGCCAAGCTGGTCAGCGCCGACAACCGCTATCCCGAACTTCCGACGATTCCTTCCACCATGGAGGAGATCACGTCATCGGTGACGGGCGTTCTGGATCGGATCGCCGCGCTGCCGCTGGAAAACCTGGTCGCGGAGATGCGCGGCGCCGTGGACAAGGCCGATGCGCTTCTGTCGTCGTCGGAGGCGCAGCAAGCCTTCGGCAATCTCAGCGGAACCCTGGAGAAGGCGGAGGCCTTGATGCAGACGCTGGACGAGGAGGTCGGTCCGCTCGTCTCGAGCCTGCGCGCCACCTCGGAGGCCGCCGGCCGGGCCATGGCGCAAGCCGAGTCCACTCTGGCCTCGGCCGAGAGCCTGACGGGGAATCAGTCGCAACTGCGACACGACCTCAATACGCTCTTCGCGGAGATGACGAGAACGGCGCGCTCGTTTCGTATCTTGGCCGATTATCTGGAAGCGCATCCCGACGCCTTGATCCGCGGCAAAGCCGGACTCAACAACCGATGACGAGACGATCCGCCATGCGCCCTGTCGCGACGGCCTTGTGCGCCCTGCTCCTGACCGCTTGTTCGGCCTCGCAGCCGTCGAACTACTACGTGCTCTCCGCCTTGCCGGCGCCGGAGGCCCCGATTCGAGCGTCATCGGCGGAGCAGATCGCCGTGGGGATCGGCCCGGTCAGCTTTCCGGCCTATCTGGACCGGCCGCAGTTGGTCACCAGGGTGAGCGCGAATCGTCTCGACCTGTCGGAGTTCAACCGATGGGCCGAGCCCTTGCAGGACATGTTCTCGCGCACTTTGTCGGAGAATCTTTCGGCCCTCATGGGGACGGATTTCGTTTACGTCCTGCCGCAAAGACATGCGATGGAGTTGGACTATCGCGTGGCGGTCGAGGTGCTGCGATTCGATCGCGGGCCGGACGGACGGGCGGACCTTCTGGCCCGCTGGTCGATCCTGACGGGCGACGAAACCAAGCTGCTGGCGGCTCATAAATCGTTGCTATCCGAACAGATCGCTGAGGACGGCGGACCCGAGGGGACCATCGTGGCGATGAGCCGCGTCGTCGGATCCCTCAGCCGCGAGATCGCGCGGGAGCTGCAGGGCTTCGCGAGGCCCGAACAGGCTTCGGGCTACGATCTGACGGTCATACAGGATTCCCTCCGCTCGACCGGCTATGACCCCGGTCCGGTGGACGGCGTGCTGGGGCCGAAGACCCGAGAGGCCATCCGGCTGTATCAGGGCGACAATGGGATCCGGATCACGGGCGAACCGTCGGGCCGCTTGCAGAACATGCTGACGGCCATGCCGTAGAAGGCGCGCGAAGCCGGCCGGGAACCTTGGCATGCCATGGCCCGGGGTCCATGGTCGGGGCGGCTTTCGCTTGCGTGGGGGGATCATGACGAACGGTGGCCAAGCCAAAAGGATCGTCCCGCATGACTAGGCGCGCGGCGGCGCACGGTCGTGCGGCCCGTTCGCCTCTTTCGACGGTGCTCGCGCGCGCGTTGGTCACGGTGGCCGGGCTCTGGCTGGTTCTCGTCGTCGGTTCGTCGCTCGGCTTCGCCCAGGCGCCGCTCCCGGCGCCCGAGTCGCCGACGACAGTCGACCTCGCTCAGCTCACGCCGGAGGAACGAGCCAACTTGCTTTCGCGCTTGAGCGACGAGCAGGTGCGCGCGCTTTTGCTGAGCTATCTGCGCGAGCAATCCGCCGCGCCCGACCGAGAAGCCCGCGTGATCGACGAGATCGACCGGGAGGTCGTGCGTTTTCGGGAAGAAGCGGGCAAGCGGCTCTCGCACCTGGGCCAGCTGCCGTCGGTGCCCGGCTTCCTATACGCCAAGCTCACGGAAGGTCGGGGTCCCTATCACCCGATCATCGTTATCGCTGTCTTGGCCGTCATGACGCTGATCGCCTTTGCCGTCGAACGCGGATACCGCGTCGGCGCCAGGCGCCTTTACGACACCTTGGCACTGCCGAAAGACGCAGATCCGCTGCAGCGGCTCGGGCGTTCGCTGGCGAAGCTATTTTTGGACCTGCTGGGGATATCGGTCTTTGCCGCGGCTATTCTAGCCATGTTCTTCGCATTGTATCAGGGGCACGCGACTACGCGGCTGGTCGTCATGACCTTTCTGGCCGCTCTCCTGATCGTGCGCATCTGTTCCGCGCTGTCGCGGTTCTTCTTTTCTCCGTTCTCGAGCGAACTGCGGATCGCGCCCTTCGACGACGGTGCGGCGACGAGGATCCATCGCTGGATCGTCGCGGCTGCGGCGGTGACGGCGTTCGGAGTGCTGGCTTGCAAACTGATGCTGGCGCTCGGCCTTCCTCAGGTGTTGTACGAACTCCTTCTGGATCTGGCGAGCGTCGTGATCGTCATCGTCTTGGTTGTCGGCGCCA
>JAWWCG010000483.1:0-3586 GCA_033720555.1 Kiloniellales bacterium
AACGGCGAGGGCTGCGGCTACGTGCTGCCGGGCACCGGCATCATGCTGAACAACATGCTCGGCGA
Source organism: Kiloniellales bacterium (assembly GCA_033720555.1). GTDB lineage: Bacteria > Pseudomonadota > Alphaproteobacteria > Kiloniellales > JAKSDN01 > CALJXB01. Next base: position 66 of record JAWWCG010000483.1, read on the forward strand.
GGAGGACCTCAACGTCGCCGGCTTCGGCGCCTGGCGCGAGGGCACCCGCATGTCCTCGATGATGGCGCCGACGCTCGCCCTGCTCGCCGACGGCGGGGTCGCCGCGCTCGGCTCCGGCGGCTCGAACCGGATCCGCACCGCGATCCTGCAGGTGCTCTCGAACCTGATCGATTTCGAGCGTCCGGTCGCCGAGGCGGTGGCCGCGCCGCGCATCCATTTCGAGAACGGATTGCTCAACATCGAGAGCGGCCATCCGGCGGACAGCGACCGCGCCGTCGCGGCGCTGGTCGGCGATCTCTGTCGCCAGATCATGGCTTGGCCGGAGCACAACCTGTTCTTCGGCGGCGTGCACGCGGCGACCCGGAGCGCCGGGGGAGAGTTCGCCGCCGGCGGCGACCCGCGCCGCGGCGGCGCCACCGAAATCGTCTGAGCCATCGTCTGAACGATCGTCTAAGCCATGGTCTGAGCGGTTGTCTGAGGCCCCGCGCCGCCCGTGGCGGCGGATCGGCCCGCCGCCGGGATCAGGCGATCTCTCTCAGGCGGCTTGGGTCTCGCCGCGCACGCGGGTCACATAGGCCCGGGCGCAATGCTCGTCGCAATAGGGCTTGCCGGGCACCGTCGCGGCGCCGCAGAAGTGGAAATCCTCGTCGCCGGGATCGCCGATCGGCCACAGGCAGGCGGGCGCGCCGTGGCGCGGCCGCGTCGCCCGGAAGACCGGCCTGGGCGGCGGCTTGGGGGTGCGGCGGGCCATGGGCGCCGGCTTGGGGATGCGCGGGCCCGGCGAGCGGCGGATCGGGGAGGGGCGGGGCGGCAACTTCAAGCGATGGGCCTTGCCGATCACCGCGTTCTTGGATACGCCGAGGACCTTGCCGATGTGGGAGGCGCTGTGGCCGGAATCCCAGAGGCGGATCAGGTCGGAGATGCGCTCGTCTGTCCAAGTCATGTGCTGTTCACCTGCTTCATCTACTACATCAGGTAGGAAGATCTATATGTCGTGGAGCTCGACCCGATCGGCACGATATAGTGTAGAGCTTACCAGGTCGAGAGCTTTTTCGGCTTTCCCGTCGCAGTTTTCCACAGGGCTCAGCCCAACGGCTCAAGTCCGAGTCTAACGAATGCGCCTAAAATACGGACATAATGAGAAATTGCGGCAGAGATAAGGCGAATCTTCGCGGGCGCCCCGGCGATAAAACGGCGGCGCCGGCGCGGGCGCGGCTTGTCGGCGCCCCGCCGCCGCCGCCATAGTTGCGGCCATGATCGTCTTGTTCACCGACTTCGGCGGCCGCGGGCCCTATCTCGGCCAGATGCGCGCGGTGCTTGCCCGGCGTGCGCCCGAGGTGCCGGTGGTCGATCTCTTGAGCGACGCGCCGGCCTTCGACGCCAAGGCCTCGGCCTATCTGTTGGCCGCCTACGCCGTGGGCTTCGACAAGGGCGACGTCTTTATCTGCGTGGTCGACCCGGGCGTCGGCGGGCGGCGGGCGCCGCTGGTGGTGGAGGCCGACGGCCGCTGGTACGTCGGCCCCGACAACGGCCTGCTGACGGTGGTCGCGCGCCGCGCCGCCGCGGCCCAGGCCTGGGAGATCGCCTGGCGGCCGCCGCGGCTCTCGGCGTCGTTCCACGGCCGCGACCTCTTCGCGCCGGTCGCCGCCGAACTGGCCCGCGGCACCCTGCTGACCAGCCGACCGCGCGCCGTGCCGGTCGAGGACTGGCCCGAGGACCTGGCCGAGATCGTCTACGTCGACGGCTACGGCAACGCGATCACCGGGGTGCGCGCCGCGGTGCTGGGGCCGGACGACGTGCTGCGCGCCGGCGAGCGGCGGATCGCCCGGGCGCGGACCTTCTGCGAGGTGGCGCCGGGGGCGGCCTTCTGGTACGAGAACGCCAACGGCCTGGCGGAGATCGCGGTCAACCGCGGGCGCGCCGACGAGGCCCTGGGCTTGGCCGTCGGCAGCGAGATCTTCATCGAAGCCGGCGGCGGCCCGGCAACCTCCCGATGAGGGCATGATGCACGTCTGGGCGAATAGCTTGCGGCTGCGCGGCTTCTGGATCGGCGTCGCGGCGATGATGCTGGTGGTCACCGGCTCCAACATCGCGGTGCAGTATCCGATCAACGACTGGCTGACCTGGGGCGCCTTCACCTATCCCGTCTCGTTCCTAGTCAACGACCTGACGAACCGCCGCCTGGGGCCCGGCGTCGCGCGCCTCGTCGTCTACGTCGGCTTCGTCCTGGGGGTGGCGCTGTCGCTGCACTTCGGCTGGCGCATCGCGCTCGCCTCCGGCTCGGCCTTCCTGGTCGCCCAGCTTCTCGACATCCAGATCTTCGACCGCTTGCGGCGCGGCGCCTGGTGGCGCGCGCCCTTCGTCTCCTCGACCCTGGCCTCGGCGATCGACACGGCGCTGTTCTTCGCCCTCGCCTTCGCCGGCACCGGGCTGCCCTGGGTCACCTGGGCGATCGGCGACTACGGGGTCAAGCTCGCCATGGCGCTGGCGCTCCTGATCCCCTTCCGGGCCTTGATGCCGAAGGTGGGCAGCCTCGACCGGGCGAGGACCTAGGCCGCTTTCTTTTTGGCGCCGCGTCTGGCGGCGCCGCGAGGAGCGCGGGCCGGCTCAGTGCAGGGTGAATTCCTCGTCGACCTGGCGCCAGTCGCCGGTGTCGATGATCCTGACATAGGCGACCCGCACCGAGTGAAGCGGGCCGTCGATCTCGCGCTTCCAGAAGTCGAGGAAGCGCGTCAGGCGCGGAAAGTCGGGAATGCGGTCGAGATGCTGCCAGACGTAGCTTTGCAGCAGGTCCGGGTGATCCGGCAAGCGATAGAGGATCTCCGCCGTGGTCAGCCGGTAATCGTCCAGCATGCTCTCGATCTCGCTCATCGCCGCGTCTCCCGATCGCAGGATCATGACAGCTTGCCGCGCAGGCGTTGATGTTCGCTGAAGCCTAGGCGGCAAATCTTAACGGCAGATTAACCATGCCGGTCCGGGCGCGGCGGCCCGTGGCCTTGCCGTCGCCCGCCGGGCACGCTACCACTCGACGAAGGCCGCCCGGCGGTCGCGTTCGCATGGCGCGACGGCCCCCGGGCTTCCGGTCAGTCGCGGGGCAGAGGGGAGGGGTGTTTCATGTTCAAGGCGCTGGTGCTCACCGAAGACGACGGCGCGGTCGCCGCCGAGATCACGGAGCTGGACGAGTCCGAGCTGCCCGAGGGCGACGTGACCGTGGCCACCGAGTACTCCACCCTCAACTACAAGGACGGCATGATCCTCAACGGGCTCGGCCGGCTGGTGCGCCACTATCCGCACGTGCCCGGCGTCGATCTGGCCGGCGTGGTGGAGGCGAGCGCGCACCCCGATTTCAAGCCGGGCGACAAGGTGGTGTGCACGGGCTGGCGCGTCGGCGAGGCCCATTGGGGCGGCTACGCCCAGAAGGCGCGGCTCAAGGGCGACTGGCTGGTCAAGCTGCCGGACGGCCTCACCGCCAAGCAGGCGATGGCGATCGGCACGGCGGGCCTGAGCGCGATGCTGGCGGT
>JAWWCG010000484.1:0-3582 GCA_033720555.1 Kiloniellales bacterium
CCCCTCGATCATCGAGGCGTGGTTCTCGGCGTCCGACAGCACCAGGCAGTCCGGCAGCCGCGCCGCCAGCGTGCCGAGCGCCGCCCAGTTGGAGACGTAGCCCGAGGTGAACAGGAGCGCCGCCTCCTTGCCATGCAGGTCGGCCAGCTCGCGCTCCAGCAGCACGTGGTAGTGGTTGGTGCCGGAGATGTTGCGCGTCCCCCCGGCGCCCGACCCGCAGCGCTCGATCGCCGCATGCATGGCCGCCGCCACCGCCGGGTGCTGGCCCATGCCGAGGTAGTCGTTGGAGCACCAGACGGTCACCTCCGGCTCGCCCTCCGGCCCGTAGTTGCGCGCCTGGGGAAAGGCCCCCGCGGTGCGCTCCAGCTCGGCGAACACCCGGTAGCGCCCCTCGCGCCGCAGGCCCGCGATCTCCTCACAGAAAAATCCCTCGTAGTCCATCGACCCGGCGCTTCCTTCCTCGCCCGATGACCGCGCGCCCGGGGTCCTGTCCCGGGGGCGCTCCCCATTTTGCGTTTTTCCTGCGCCTGCGGCCGAACCGCCGGCCGCAGACGGGCGCCGATTGTGACGGCTAACGGGCGATCCGTCCAGTCAAGGCGGCGCGAAAATCGCCCGGAAATCGACTCATGCGAACTCTTAACGTTACAGCATAACAGTCGGATGGGAATGCATATGTCTCAGACCACGTTGACCTCCGCCAGGGGCTCGGCCTGAAGGACGCGCCGGTAGCCGAGGGCGCTCACGTCGAGGCTCAGGAAGCGGCCGTGGACGATCGTCTCGGCCACCGCGCGGCCGGCCGCCGGCGCCTGCTGCAGGCCGTGGCCGGAGAAGCCGGCGCAGAAGTGAAAGTTGGCGATCTCCGGGTGGCGGCCGATGACGGCGTTGCGGTCGAGGCTGTTGTAGTCGTAGAGGCCGGCCCAGGCGCCGGTCGCCTTGATCGCCGCGAAGGCGGGCACCCGCGCCGCCAGGATCGGCCAGATCGCCCGCTCGAACGGCGCGTAGTCCTCGGTCAGGTCCTCGGTCTCGGGGTCGTCCTCGGGCGGCGGCGAGAGGATCGCCATGAACTGCCGGCCCTCCGGGCGGAAGGCGAGCCCGCTTGGGTCGACGACCAGGGGCATCCCCGGCAGCTCGGCGCGGCAGTCGAAGACATAGGACATGCGCTTGCGCGGCCCGACCGGCAGGTCGACCCCGGCGAGCGCCGCCAGCCGGCCGGCCCAGGGCCCGGCGGCGTTCACCAGGTGGCCGCAGGCGAGTCTGCCGCCGCCGGCCAGCGCCACCGAGCTGATCGCCGCGCCGATCACCGAGTTCTCGCGCGCGACGCCGACCACTTCGTCGTGGAGGAAGCGCGCGCCCTGGGCCCGGGCCTTGCGGCGGAAGCCGTGCAGCAGGGCGTTGGGGTCGAGCCAGCCCTCGCCCGACAGCCCGAGGCCGCCGGCCGCCACCCCGTCGAGCGACAGCCAGGGAAAGCGCGCCGCCAGCGCGTCCGGGGCGAGCAGTGCGATCTCGGCGCCCAGCGCGCATTGCCGGCGGTGGTTGGCTTGCAGGACGGGCAGGCCGGCCGGGCTCGCCAGGAAGAGATAGCCGGCCTCGCGGAAGGCCAGGTCCGGGCCCTCGCCGTCGACCGCCAGAAGCGTCTCGGCCTCGCGGAAGAAGGCGAGGGAGGCGAGCGACAGGCGCACGTTCTCCGGCGTCGAGAACTGCTGGCGCACGCCGCCCCAGGAGCGGGCGGTGGCGCAGGCGGCGTAGCTCGGGTCGCGCTCGACCACCGCCACCGTGCCGTCGAACGCCGGATCGGCGGTCAGGAAGTAGGCGACGGCGCAGCCCATCACCCCGCCGCCGGCGATCACCACGTCCGCCGCGCGCCCCGGCCCGCCCGCCGCGCCCAAGGGCTCGCTCCTCAGTCGCCGCCCGGACCGATCGCCCGCTTGAGGCGAGGGCCGACCGGGGCGAAGCCGTTGGCCTGGTAGAAATCCGCCGTGCGCTGCCAGCGCGGCAGCGCCGGGGCGCCCACCTCGAGGCGGGTCCAGCCGGCCTCGCGGGCGTGGGCGACCGCGGCCTCGATCAGCCGCCGGCCGAGCCCGGCCGAGCGGTCGTCGGGCGCGACGTAGAGCTCGGTGATCTCGCCGAAGCGCCCGCCGGCGTAGATAGCGGCGCACTGGTTCAAGGTGACGACGCCGGCCGGGCGCTCGTCGACCAGGACCAGCAGCGCGGCGACGTCGCCGGCGGCGAGCAGCTTGCGGGTGGTCTCGAGCAGCGCGCGGGTGTCGGCCTCGGCGCCCAGCTCGGCCAGCAGGCGCGAGACCAGCACCGCCACCACCGGGGCCTCGTCGACATGGGCGCGGCGTACCGTAACGGTCATTCCAGTGCTCGATTCTCTGTCATTGGATCGCATTGCTTCGCCATACTGCCACAGCGGTCGTAGACCCGTCTCACGTGACGGCGCGCGGGTCGAGCGCGTCCTGCAGGCCGTCGCCGAGGAAGTTGAAAGCGATCACCGTGACGAAGATCAGCGCCCCCGGCCAGAGCGCGAGCGCCGGCGCGCTCCAGATCAGCTCCTGGGCGCCGGTCAGCATGTTGCCCCAACTCGGGATCGGCGGCTGGATGCCGAGGCCGAGGAAGCTCAGCACCGATTCCAGCAGGATGATGTTGCCGACCGACAGGGTGGTCGCGACGATGATCGGCGAGACCACGTTGGGCAGGATGTGGACCAGCATGATGCGCGGCGCGCCGGCGCCGAGCGCCTCGGCGGCGCGCACGAACTCCCGGCTGCGCATGGAGAGGGTGGCGCCGCGCACCAGGCGCGCGACGGTGGTCCAGCCGACCAGCGCGATGAGAAACACGATGCGGTAGAGGCTCGCGTTCTCCGAGGTGGCGAGGTCGGCCGGCAGGCCGAGCTTGGTGAGGTCGACCGCCGCCAGCACGATCAAGAGAGGCAGCAGCGGCAGCGCGATCACCGAATCGGCGAGCCGCATGAGCAGGGCGTCGAGGCTGCCGCCGTAGTAGCCGGCGACAAGGCCGAGCGCGGTGCCGATCACCGCCGCGCCGAGCGCCGCGGCGAGCCCGACCGCGAGCGAGACCTGGCCGCCGTAGAGCAGGCGCAGCAGCAGGTCGCGGCCGAGCTCGTCGGTGCCGAGCGGATGCGCGGCGGAGGGCGGGGCGAAGCGGGCGAGCAGGTCGACCCGCTTGGCGTCGAGGCCGAGGGCGGCCTCGACCAGCGGCGCGGCGAGCACGACGGCGGCCAGGAGCGCCAGGCCCAGGAGGCTCGCCAGCGCCAGGCGGTGGCGCAGGAAGCGGCGCCACAGGATCCGGCCGACCGACTGCGGCGGGCCGGCGGCGTAGGCCGCCTCGGCGGCGAGCTGGCCGTGCGGTCCGCCGGTCGCGGGCGCGCTCATCGGTAGGACACCCGCGGGTCGAGCCAGGCGTAGCAGAGGTCGGCCAGCAGGTTGGCGAGCAGCGTGGTCAGCGTGGCGAACAGCAGGCCGACCAGCGCCAGGTTGAAGTCGTTGCCGAGGATGGCGTCGTAGATGGTCTTGCCCATGCCGAGCCAGCCGAACATGGTCTCGGTGATCAGCGCGCCGGAGA
>JAWWCG010000485.1:0-3578 GCA_033720555.1 Kiloniellales bacterium
CCGGGAGCGGCTCCGACACCGGCTCCCCGACCGCCTCCGCGACGACCGGCTCTGTGGCGGGCTCTGCGGCGGGCTCTGCGGCGGGCTCTGCGGCCGGCGGCGGCGCGACGGTGACCCGGGCGTCCTCGGCGTGCCGGGCGCCCGCCTCCTGGGGCTCGACTCGCGCCTCGAGCACCGCCCCGGTCACCGGGTTCGGGCGGTAGGTGGTGCAGCCCTTGCAGCCGAGCTCGTAGGCCTGCAGGTAGACGTCGCGGAACGCCTCGAAGGAGATGTCCTCCGGCAGGTTGATGGTCTTGGAGACCGAGCTGTCGACGAACTTCTGCACCGCGGCCTGCATGACCACGTGGGCCGAAGGCTCCAGCGACAGGCTGTCGACGAAGGCCGGCGTGAGCTCGGCCGCCTCGCCCTTCAAGCGCCGGAACTGGCGATAGGCGTAGTCGCTCACCTCCTCCACGTCGCGGCCGCCGTCGGGCCGCAGGATGGCGCGCTGGGCGCTGAAGGCGAAGACCGGCTCCAGCCCCGAGGACACGTTGTCGGCGAAGAGGGAGATGGTGCCGGTCGGCGCGACCGAGGTGACCAGGGCGTTGCGGATGCCGTGCGCGCCGATCGCCTCGCGCAGCTCGCGATCGAGGCCGCGGATCGTCTCGCCCGCGAGATAGGGCTCGCGGTCGAACAGCGGAAAGGCGCCCTTCTCGCGCGCGAGCTCCACCGAGGCGCGATAGGCGGCGCGCTGCAGGGTGTGCATCCAGGCCTCGGTCAGCTCCACCGCGTCGGCGCTGCCGTAGCGCGCGCCGCACATGATCAGGGCGTCGGCCAGCCCGGTGACGCCGAGCCCGATGCGGCGCTTGGCCAGGGCCTCGTGGCGCTGGGCGGGCAACGGAAAGCGCGAGATGTCGATGGCGTTGTCCAGCATGCGCACCGCCAGCGGCGTCAGCGACTCCAGCGCCGCGGTGTCCAGCCGCGCCTCGGCCTCGAACGGCCGCTCGACCAGCTTCGCCAGGTTGATCGAGCCCAGGAGGCAGGCGCCGTAGGGCGGCAGCGGCTGCTCGCCGCAGGGGTTGGTGGCGTGGATCTCCTCGCAGTAATGCAGATTGTTGCGGGCGTTGATGCGGTCGATGAAGATGACGCCGGGCTCCGCGTAGGCGTAGGTCGCGCGCATGATGCGGTCGAACAGCTCGCGGGCCGAGACCACGCGGTAGGTCACGCCGCCGAAGGAGAGCTCCCACGGCGCGTCTTCCTTGACCGCCTGCATGAAGGCGTCGCTCACCAGCACCGACAGGTTGAACATGCGCAGCCGCTCGGGAGATTCCTTGGCGGCGATGAAGTCCTCGATGTCCGGGTGGTCGCAGCGCAGCGTGCCCATCATGGCGCCCCGGCGCGAGCCGGCGCTCATGATGGTGCGGCACATGGCGTCCCACACGTGCATGAAGCTCAAGGGCCCGGAGGCGTCGGCGCCGACGCCGTGCACCACGGCGCCCTTGGGCCTCAGGGTGGAGAAGTCGTAGCCGATGCCGCCGCCCTGCTGCAGGGTAAGCGCCGCCTCCTTCAGGTTGTCGAAGATGGCGCTCATGTCGTCGGCGATGGTGCCCATGACGAAGCAGTTGAATAGCGTGACCCGGCGATCGGTGCCGGCCCCGGCGAGGATCCGGCCGGCCGGGATGAAGCGGAAGTCGCTGAGCGCCGCGGCGAAGCGCTCGGCCCACGGCGCCGGGTCGCGTTCCGGCTTGGCGAGCGCCTCGGCGACCCGCCGCCAGGTGTCTTCCACGGTTTTGTCCATAGGATCGCCCGCTTCCGTCTTGAAGCGATACTTGGCGTCCCAGATACGCTGGGATATGGCGGAAATCTGCGACATGCACCGATACCCAGTCTTCGCCACCGCCGGTCACCGGAGGCCGCCGGCACCCACCGCCGGCACCCACAGCCGGCGAGGGCGCGCTCCTAACGGAGCCTTATAGGATACGGGGCGCGGCCGCTCGGGTCAACAAATGTTCCATATTCGTTCTAGGGGCCGGCGACGGCAAACCCGCGCCGGCCCGCACGAACCCGGTTATTCGCGACAATCCACGCCGCGTCCACAGATTTATCCCCAGGCCTGCCCCCAGGCAACGGCGCCCGTCACGCGCGATCGGGCCCGCAGAGCCGGGCGCTCGCCTCCTCGATCGACGATTCGAGCCGGGCCATGAAGTCGCCGCGCGACAGGCCCGGCGGGATCGGCGGCAGCAGCTCGACGACGATCCGCCCGGGGCGTTTGACGAACGAGCGGCGCGGCCAGTAGAGCCCGGAATTGAGGGCCACCGGGACCACCGGCAGGGAAAGCTGGCTGTAGAGCGCCGCCACGCCGGGGTGATAGCGCCGGCGCTGGCCGGGCGCGGTGCGCGTGCCTTCCGGGAAGATCACGATATTCCGGCCTTCGGCGATCCGCGCGCGGGCGGCGCGAACCATGTCGCGCAGCGCCTTGGCGCCGGCGGCCCGGTCCACCGGCACCATGGCCGCCTTGCTCATGAGCCAGCCATAGACCGGGATCCGCAGCAGCTCCCGCTTGATGACATAGGCGGCATCGTCGAGGAAGGTGAGGAAGGCGAAGGTGTCCCAGGCCGACTGGTGCTTCGCCGCGACGATGCAGGGCGCGGGCGGCAGGTTCTCGCGCCCGCGGATCTCGTGGCTGACGCCGCAGATCACGCGCAAGGCGCCGAGGACGAAGCCGAACCAAAGGGTGCCGACCCGGATCGTCGCCCCCCGCGGCATCAGCAGCGCCGGCAACGCCAGGGTCAGGAAGACCGCCCCGCTGCAGAAGAACACGACATTGAAGACGAGGGCGCGCAGGACCGTCATGGCGCGCCATCGACCATCTGGGTGCGCAGCCAGGCCAGCAGGAACTTGTTGTATTCCTTGGCCAGCAGCAGCGTGCTGCCCGGCCATTGCCACCAATCCGACTGCCTGAAGTTTCGGCTGAAGACGGGGTGCGGCAGGATCTCGATCCGCGGCATGGCGGCGCGGAACTCCAGCAACGAGCGGGGCATGTGGTAGGCGGCCGTCACCAGGCGCAGCGAGTCGAAACCCTGGGCCTCCATCCAGGCGGCGGTCTCCAGCGCGTTGCCGTGGGTGTCGCCGGCCTGGTAGCCCAGCACCACGCAGCAGGCGAGCTCGGGCGGAGCGATCCGGTCGATCAGCAGCAGCTCGGACACCTTCACGCCACGCCCGACCCCGGACACGAACAGCTCCTGGGCGCGGTCCCGCGCCAGGAGCTCGAAGCCCTGACGCAGGCGCCCGGTGCCGCCGGTGAGCACGACGATGGCATCGGTCCGGCGCATCGGATCGACCACCGCCGTCGGCAGGCCGGCGGCGAACCACACCAGCCCCGCCGTCCAACCCACCAGGACGGCGACCAGGATCGCAAAGAGCCAGACCAGGGGGCGCCCGGGGAACCTCGCTGCCATGTCACGTCGGCCGGTCCGATGACCGGCTGTCTAGAGCAGTACCCGACCAGATTGAATCAACGCTGTTGGCTCTGGGCTGGATGGGCCCGCTAGGCGCGGGGCGAAGCGCGATGCCGGGACATCGGGCGAGCCCCGCAACGA
>JAWWCG010000486.1:0-3574 GCA_033720555.1 Kiloniellales bacterium
AGCGACGCGCAGCGCGCCGCGCTCGCGCCGCGGCGAGGTCCGGCGCCCGGCCGGGGCGTCGGCCAGCCGGCGCATCACCTCCTCGGCCTTCACGTCGCGCGTCCCAGCGCGAAGAACTCGCCGTTGCTCCATAGCCCCAGGACATCTCCCTCCTCGCCGCGCCGCACCTCGGCCAGCTCGACGAGCTGATAATAGACCGAACGCACGATCAGCGCTTCGAGCCGCTCGCGCACCACTATATAGGGGCGGGGCTCGTCGGTGTCGGGATCGACGTCGACGCGGATCGGATGAGCGGCGCCGGCCTCGACCCAGTCGTCGACATTGGTGCGAAAGCGCAGCATCTGGCCCGCGCCGCGGCCCTCGACCCGGCACTCCACCGCCGTGAAGGGCGCGTCCTCGACGACGATCCGGCCGCGTTCGGCCGGCGTGACCAGCCAATAGACGCCGGAGTCGTCGCGCGTGAGCACGCCCGCGAAGAGCCTGACCAGCTCCTTGCGCGCGATCGGCGCGCCTTCGTGGAACCAAGTCCCGTCGCGGGCGATGCGAATATCGAAATCGCGGCAGGCGGCTAGCGGCGCGCCCCGGTCTCGCGGCCGGTCAGATGCCCGTGAGCCGGAAATCTTCTGCTGGCATGCGCGTGCCCGCGATGTATCCTTGGTCAAAGGCCGACTTCTCCTATTTAAACCGCAACGGAGACATTGCGCGTGACTGTCAGCCCCCCCACCGCCGTCGACGAAGCCGCTGCCCAGGGCATGATCGGCGAGATCGAGGCGCTCGGCGACCAGCTGCGCCGTGTGCGCGAGAGCATCGGCCGGGTCATTTTCGGCCAGCAGGAGGTCATCGATCAAACCCTTATCACCCTGCTGGCCGGCGGGCACGCCCTGGTGATCGGCGTGCCGGGCCTCGCCAAGACCCGGCTGGTCGAGACCTTGGGGACGGTTTTCGGCGTCGAGGACAAGCGCGTCCAGTGCACCCCGGATCTCATGCCGGCCGACATCATCGGCTCCGAGGTGCTGGAAGAACACGAGGACGGCCGCCGCTCGTTCCGCTTCATCCCGGGTCCGGTGTTCTGCCAATTGCTGATGGCGGACGAGATCAACCGGGCCAGCCCGCGGACCCAATCGGCGCTGCTGCAGGCCATGCAGGAGCATCGGGTGACGGTGGCCGGCCAGGCCCACAACCTGCCCCGCCCGTTCCACGTGCTGGCGACCCAGAACCCGCTCGAGCAGGAAGGCACCTATCCGCTGCCCGAGGCCCAGCTCGACCGCTTCCTGATGGAGATCGACATCGGCTATCCGGACCTGGAGGCCGAACGCCAGATGCTGCTGGCGACCACCGGCAGCGAGGTCAGCGAGGCCGAGCAGGTGATGACCGGCGAGGAGCTGATGCGCGCCCAGCGCCTGGTGCGCCGGGTGCCGGTCGGCGACAGCGTGGTCCAGACGATTCTCGATCTGGTCCGCCGCGGCCGCCCCGACAGCACGGACCTGCCCGAGATCGAGCGGCAGGTCGCCTGGGGGCCGGGCCCGCGCGCCACCCAGGCCCTCATGTTGGCGGTCCGCGCCAAGGCCCTGCTGGAGGGGCGCTTCGCCCCCTCGCTCGACGACGTGATCGCCCTGGCCGGACCGATTCTGCGCCACCGCATGGCGATCAATTTCGGGGCCCGGGCCGACGGCGTGACGATCGACGACGTCATCGCGCGCTTGGCGGCGCCGTACCGTTAGGAGGAGGCCCAGTGTGAGTCCCGTTCAGGGCGCCCACAGCCTGCGCCAGCGCGCCGAGCAACTCGCCGCGACCCTGCCGCCGCTGCTGGTCGCCGCCGAGCGGGTCGCCGCCACCGTGGTGCAGGGCGTTCACGGCCGCCGCCGCGTCGGCCAGGGCGAGACCTTCTGGCAGTTCCGGCACTACGAGACCGGCGATCCGCCGCAGGTTATCGACTGGCGCCAGTCGGCCAAGACGGACCACATCTTCACCCGCCAGATGGAGTGGGAGGCGGCCCAGTCGATCTGGATCTGGCGCGACACCTCGCCGTCGATGAACTGGCACTCGGCGGAGGCCCTGCCGACCAAGCGGCAGCGCGCGGATCTGCTCAGCCTGGCCCTGGCGGCCCTGCTGGTGCGCGGCGGCGAGCGGGTGAGCCTCTTGGGCAGCAGCCTGCGCCCGGCCTCCGGACGCGGCGCGCTGACCCGGCTCGCCAACACCATCGCCCTGAGCGCCGCCGCCGCGGGCGGCGCGACCGCGCGCCGGCCGGCCGAGCCTGCCGGCGACGCGTCCGGGCCCGCGGACACCGCCAAGGATGCCGCCAAGGATGCCGCCAAGGATGCCGAGGGCGCGCCCGCGCATCCCCTCGACCTGCCGCCGGTCCGGCCGCTGCCGCGCCACGGCCAGCTCGTGCTGATCGGCGATTTCCTGACGCCGCTCGCCGGGATCGGGGCCGTGGTCCGCGAATACGCCGAGCAGGGCCTCAAGGGCCACTTGCTGCAGGTGCTCGATCCCGCCGAGATGACGCTGCCGTTCAAGGGGCGGATCCGCTTCGAGGGCCTCGAGCAGGAGCAGCCGTGGCTGCTGTCGCGGGTCGAGCCGGTGCGCGACGCCTACCGGGCGCGCCTCGACGCCCAGGAGGCGGGCCTGAGGGACCTGGCCCGCAAGGTCGCCTGGAGCTATTCGCTGCATGCCACCGACCGGCCGCCGCAGACCGCCTTGCTGGCGCTCTATAGCGCGCTGTCCGAGCCTCGGGGGGCCTAGCCGGCATGCTGCAACTGGGGCCGCTCGCCTTCGCGCAACCGTTCCTCCTGCTGGCGCTCGCCACCTTGCCGGTGCTGTGGTGGCTGCTGCGGGTCACCCCGCCGGCGCCGCGCCGCCTGTCGTTTCCGGCGGTCCGGCTGCTGCTCGGCCTGGCGCCGCCGCAGGAGACCCCGGCGCGCACGCCCTGGTGGCTCTTGGCGCTGCGGCTGGCGGCCGCGGCCTGCGTGATCCTGGCCTTGGCGCAGCCGCTCTTGAACCCCTCCGCCAAGCTGACCGGCAGCGGTCCCGTGCTGCTGGTCGTCGACGACGGCTGGGCGGCGGCGCGCAACTGGACCGCCCGGCAGGCCCTGCTCGATTCCGTGCTGTCCCAGGCCGAGCGCCAACAGCGTTCGGTGATGCTGCTCAGCACGGCGGCCAAGCCCCTCGACCAGGCCGACGACGACGACGGCCTGCTGACCCCGGAGGCCGCCCGGCGGCTGGCCGCCGGCCTCAAGCCCAAGCCCTGGCCGGTCGACCGCCGCGCCGTGATCGACCGGCTGGCGGGACTGGACGTGCGGGGCTCCGCCCACGTCGTGTGGCTGTCCGACGGGCTCGACGACGGCCAAGCGCGCGCCCTGGCGGCGCGTCTGCAGGTGCTGGGGCGGCTCGACGTGGTGCGCGACGCGGTCGGCGATCTGCCGCGCCTGCTGCAGCCGCCGGAACATCTTTCCTCATCCCTGGTGGTCAAGGTCCGGCGGGCGAGCGAGCGGGGCGAGGACCGCGCCAATCTGATCGCCAGCGGCGAAGACGGCCGCCTGATCGCGCGCCTGCCGGTGACCTTCGCCGCGGGCGA
>JAWWCG010000487.1:0-3570 GCA_033720555.1 Kiloniellales bacterium
CGGCCGTCCGCCTCGGCGACCAGCAGGGCGCCGTCCTGGCGGGCGCAGGCGTCGAGCAGATAATCGAGATACCAGCCCTCGACCGCCTCGCCCGGCAGCACGCGCGGGTCGATCGCGCGCTCGTAGTTCTGGAGCTCGACGATGCAGGCGGTCACCTGATCGCCATCCTCGGGCCCGAACCGGCGGATCTTCATGCGCCCCTCGCGTCGCCACCCCGTTCGCCGGCTCGCGCCGGGCCGCCGGATTATGCGGCGCGCCGGCCGCGCGGTCCATCGACTCCCCCGCCCGGGGGGCAAAAACAAAGCCCCGCCGAAACGACGGGGCTGACGGTAGGGCGCGGGCCTCGGGCGCTCCGCGCGGGCCGCTTGGGCCGATCGAGGCGGATCCCTCGTCGCGCGGCTAGGATCCTTGCGCCGTGCGATGCGATTTGACGTCGCCCAACTTGGCGGCCTGCCAATCCCGCCAGAAGGAGACGCCGTCCATGCGGCGGATCTTCCGCCACGCCACCTCGACATGGGCCGCGTTGCTGTCCGACGGATCCTTGGAGTAGGCGCGCACGGCCGCGCGCGCCTGCTGCCAGGCCTGCTTTCGCTCTGGATCGATCATGTAGCAGCTCCCATCGCTGGAGTTCGTGCGGGGCCTCGTCGCGCCGCGCACAGCCGTCACCCTAGCGCCGGCGAATAACAGCCCAACGGCAGCGTGGTGACGATTGTATGGCGTCCGATGTATGGCGTCCGATGATTCCTCGTCGCCAGGACAGGAGTCCGGCTCGACACGAGACCTCCCGCTCCCCGAATTTCAACGTCGGGGTTGCCTTCCAGGCTACAGGGATCGCGCGCGGCTCGCTAGGTGCCGGGGCGCAAAAGCGTGGGCGCCTGTGGACAGATTGGCGGCTTATCCACAAGAAATTCGCGCGCGGCGGGCGGATCCGACTTGCCGTCCGCTTCGCCGCGGCGCTAGCATGATTCCGGGTCGAACGGCCTTCGGGCCAATCGATCCGAGAGACGCCGGGAGCATGGATTCGCGTCCAAGCACTTGGCGTCTCTCTTTTTGTGCCGGCTTTTCGGTTTGGGCGCGCGTTTCTGCCAGTTTCCTCTCGGGTCCGCCGGCGCGCCGCCTCAGGCGCCGCTTTCCAGTCGCGGCTGGGCTTGGGCGGGACCGCGCTTGAGGGTGAGCCCGCTCGGCGTCGCGGGTCGCGCCCGGCCGCCGCCGAACACGCTCGCGATCCGTGCGAGCACGAACTTCACGCCGCGCCAGATCTTCGGCAGCAGCCAGACCGCCGCCGCGACGAACAGCGCCAGGAACACCAGGAACTCGACGGGATAGAAGATCGCGCCGGCCAGGCCCGCCAGCACCAGCGTGTCCTCGGCCACCGAGACGCCGATGTTGCTGAACGGCTCCGGCGAGGTGTTGATCAGCACCCGCGTGCCGGCCTTCAAGGTGTGGCTGGTGGCCGCCAGGGCGCCGCCCAGGATGCCGGCCATCAAGGTGACCGCCGGATCGACCTCGCCGACCGCGCCGGCCGCCAGGATCGCGGCGGCGGGAATCCGGATGAAGGTGTGGAGCGTGTCCCAGCCGGTGTCGACCCCCGGCATCTTGTCGGCGAAGAACTCGACGCAATACATGAAGCCCGCAGCCATGATCACGCCGGGGTGCTGCAGCACCTCGAGCCCCGGCGGCAGCTCCATGCTGCCGGTGGCGCCCATCAGGCCGAGCATGGCGATCGCCGCGTAGAGATTGATGCCGCTCGCCCAGGCGACACCCATGCTGAGGGCGATCAGTTGAACGGTTTCCATCGCGGGCCCTCCCCGGCCGATACGCTGGCGCAGACACCCCGCAGCAGACACTTAGCAAGCGTCGCGCAGACAGTCCTTCATACGGTCATTTTGGGGCGGCGCCGGCCCATGCAAGACCCGGGCAGGGTCCGCCGCGAAAATGCCCAATTCCTGAAGGGGCATCCGTCAGAAAAACAAGTTATATTTCTCAGATAATTATGCGTTATCTCTAGTTCATCACATGAGAATACGCCTCACGCCCGCAGGCGCGCGTTGGCGGGGTCGTAGGCCGGCGCGGCCAGCACCTCGGCCGCCCGGCGCGCGCCGAGCAGCTCGATCTCGAGCCGGCTGCCGGGCGTCGCCAGGCGCGGCTCGACGTAGGCGAAGGCGAGCGTCTTGGCCACCGCGTAGCCGTAGCCGCCCGAGGTGGTGACGCCGACGATGCGCTCGCCGCCGCCGACCTCGTAGACCGGCTCGTTGCCGCGCGGATCGTTGTCGCCGTCCGCAACGGCGAGATAGACGCACTGGAGGGCGGCGCCCTCCTCGCGGCGCCGGGCGAGCGCCGCGCGGCCGACGAACTCGCCCTTGTCCATGCGCACGAAGCGCTCGATGTCGGCCTCGACCGGGGTGATCTCGTTGGTGAGCTCCGCGCCCCAACCCTTGTAGGCCTTTTCCAGGCGCAGCGCGTTGAGGGCGTAGGCGCCGAAATTGGCAATGCCGTGCGCCTCGCCCGCCGCCATGACGGCGTCGTAGACCCGCGCCAGCTCCGCCATCGGCGCGTGCAGCTCCCAGCCGAGCTCGCCGGCGTAGGAGACCCGAAGGGCGCGCAGGGCGACGCCGTCGACCGCGATCTCCTGGGCGGTCAGCCAGGGGAAGGCGGCGTTGGCGAGATCGGCGTCGGTGACCTGGCCAAGCACGTCGCGCGCCCGCGGCCCGGTCAGCACCAGCACGCCGAAGTCGTCGGTGACGTTGGCGATCTCCGCTTGCTCGCCGGCGCGCCGGCCCTGTTCCAGCAGGTCGAGGTCGTGCAGCTCGGCCGCCGCGGCGGAGAGCAGATAGAAGCGCTCGTCGCCGAGCCGGGTGACGGTGCATTCGCTCTGGATCATGGCGTCCTCGCTCAGCATGTGGGCGAGCGCGATGCCGCCGGCGCGGCGCGGCAGGCGGTTGGCGAACAGGCGGTCGAGCAAGGCAGCCGCGTCGCGGCCGCTGACCTCGAATTTGGCAAAGCTGGAGAGGTCGAGCACGCCGACGCGCTCGCGCACCGCCTTGCATTCCTCGCCGACCGGCGCGAACCAGTTGGTCCGGCGGAAGCTGTAGGCCTCCTCGACGCCGTCGGGGGCGAACCACTTCGGCCGCTCCCAGCCGAAGGCCTCGGCGTAGACCGCGCCCCGGTCCTTGAGCTTCCGGTAGAGCGGCGTGGTGCGCTGCGGCCGGCCGGCCTCGCGGAACTCGCCGGGAAAGCGCACCTGGTACATCTCCTGGTACTCGTCGATCGACTTGTCGAGGGTGTAGTCGCCCAAGGCCCAGTCCCCGAAGCGCCGCGGATCCATCTCGCGCACGTTGATCTCCGACTGGCCGTGCACCATCCACTGGGCGAGGTACTTGCCCGCGCCGGGGCCCTGGGTGACGCCGATGCTGGCGGCGCAGTCCAGCCAGAAGTTCCGCAAGCCCGGCGCCGGCCCCATTAGGAAGTTGCCGTCCGGCGTGTGGGTGATCGGGCCGCTGACGACGCGCTTGATGCCGAGCTCGGCGAAGGCCGGGATGCGCGCCATGGCGTGCTCGAGCGAGGTCGAGA
>JAWWCG010000488.1:0-3549 GCA_033720555.1 Kiloniellales bacterium
CTTGGCGGGCGCGGGCGGCGGCGCGCCCGGGCCCGCCGCCGCTGCCGCCTCCGCTTCGGCCGGCGCCTGCGGCAGGCGGATGTGGGGCGCCCAGGCCTGCCACTCCTTCTTGGGCTCGCTGTAGAGGCGATAGGTCGCGCCGCTGCGAGCCGCCGCGCCGCCGTCCTTCGGCGTGGCGAAGGCGACGCCGCCGCGCAACAGGGCGCTCAGCGACTCGACGTCGATTTTCGCGCCGGAGAAGAGGCCGAAGGAGGCATGGATGCCGCTCGCGTTCCAGAACACGGTTCCGGCGCGCACCAGCGGCGCATAGCGCGGCTCGATCGCGGCGTGCAGCAAGACGGTGTCGGCGTCTTCGCTGAGGTCGATCCTGGCAACCTTGCCGACCTCCATCTCTCGGTAAAGGATCGGATCGTCGACCTTCACCGAGCCCTGGACCTCGGATTCGAGCACGATGTGGAGCGCATCTTCGGCCTGCTTGGCGGCGAAAACGTCGTCGGGCTGCTGGTCGCGCAGGCGATAGCGCGCGCCGGGCTCGGCCTGCGGGCCGGCCTCGGGCGGATTGGCGAAGGCGATGCCGCCGGCCACCAGGCTCTCGAGCGACTGGACGCCGACCGAAGCGTTCACCAGATCGCCCAAGTTCAGCTTGATCCCGCTGGCGTTCCAGAAGACCGAGTTCTTGTGGACCAGATCGGCGTATTGGGCGTCGATCAGGATATGAATCGCGACTCCCTCGTCGTCCTTGTCGAGCTCGTAATCGAGGACTTCCCCGACGGCGATGCCGCGGTGGTAGACAGGGGCCGAGACGTGGATCGAGCCGAGCTGCGGGGCCTCCAGGACGAATTTCCGTCCCTCGCGCTCCGAGACCGGCGGCTCCTTGAGGCCCGTGAACTTCCGGGTCGGCGCGCCGCCGCCCGGCTCGAAGGCGATAAAGGCGCCGGAGACCAAGGTCTCGAGGCCGGAGATCTGCTGCAGGCTCACCCGGGGGCGGACCACCCAGAACTCGGTGTCCGCGTTCAAGTGGCTCTTGGCCTCCTTGACCATCTTGGCCGACACGATGACGTGGGAGAGGTCGTCGCTCGCGTGGATCGACTTTACCGTGCCGACGTCGAGGCCCTTGAACCTGACTTTCGTCTTGCCCGCCGTCAGGCCCTCAGCGGTTTCGAAGGTGATGTGGATCAACGGCCCCTCGTCGATGACCGTCTTGTAGGCGATCCAGCCGGCTGCCGCCACCGTCACCAGGGGGATCAGCCAGATCGCGGAAAAGCGCCGCGGCGCCCGCACCTTCGCCTGAGGCGCCGAGTCCTGGCTCGCCGATGACTGGGATGCGGCAGTTTGGCCGTCGTCCTTGCTGTCGCTCATTTCTTCTCCTCCCAGCGGTCCCAGATCAGCCGCGGATCGAAGCTCATGGCGGCGAACATGGTGAGTATGACGACGGCGGCGAAGCAGAACGCCCCCAGGCTCGGCTCGATCGTCGCCACCCGTTCGAGCTGGATCAGGGCGACCAGGATCGAAATGACGAAGACATCGATCATCGACCAGCGCCCGATGCCCTCGACCAGGCGATAGAGCCGGGTCCGCGCGGCCGGACGCCAGCGCCAACGGAACTGAACCGACGCGGCGACGACGGTGAGCGACACGAGCTTCAGGATCGGGATGGCGATGCTGGCGCAGAACACCAGGATGGCGATCGGCAGCATGCCGCCCTGGGCGAGCTCGACCACGCCGGCGAAAATGGTGCTGGTCTCCTGCTTGCCGAACGAGACGATGACCATGACCGGAAAGAGATTGGCCGGGACGTAGAGCACGTAGCCGGAGATCAGCAACGCCCAGGTGCGCGCCAGGCTGTTGGCTTTGCGCCGCCGGAGCGCCGCGCCGCAGCGCGGGCAGGCCCCCGCCTCGTCCTCGCCGAGGGGCCGGACCAGCAGATCGCAGACCGCGCAGGCCCACAGGCCGCCGACATCGGCGTCGGCGCGCGCCTTGGGCACCGGCGCCTCCGCCAGCCGTTCCCAGATCGCCTCGCGGTCGAGATGGGCGTTCGTGGCGGCGACGGCGAAGGTGAGGCAGAAGAAGGCGTAGAGCGCCACGCCCGGCACCACCTGCCCGAAGTCGCCGAGCTTGATGAGGGCGACGAGAATGCCGAGGGTGTAGACCTCCATCATGGCCCAGGGCGCCAGCGCCACGACCGCGCGAAACACCGGCGCCGTGGCGCGATAGCGGCGGCCCAGGGTCAGCGGGATCAGCACGTAGAGCAGGCCCAGGAGGTAGAGCAGCGGCGCCACGATGGTGGTGAAGCCGACCAAGGCGGCCAGCTCCCAATAGCCCTCCTGGTAAAGGCCGACGACGCCGGAGACCAGGCGGCCGGACTGACTGCGCCCGGCCAGCTCGAAGGTCACCAGGGGATAGGCGTTCGCCAGCAGGAAAAGGAACAAAGCGGTCAGCGCCAGGGCGAGCGCGACGTCGAGGCCGACCCGCGGCCGGCGGAAGAGCACGTCGCCGCAGCGCCGGCATTGCGCGGCCGCGCCCGGCGGCAGCGGCCCGTAGCTCTGGCGCAGGTCGCAACTGCGGCAGGAGGCGAGCGAACCGCCCGACGCGCCGCCCGACGCGCCGCCCGCTTCCGTCGCGGTCGGTCCCGTCCCGGTCGCATCGGCCCCGCCGGTCAAACCCGCGCGGGCCAAGTCTGAGGCTATCGCCATCGCGGCCGTCCCCCGGCAAATACGGCGTACGTGCCAACGATTATGGCATGTCCGGCGGCAATCCGGGAGTGGCCGGCCAACCGCCCCCCCTCGGGTCCCCCGGACGCCGGTATTCGGTCAGCAGCGGCCGCGCTTGTCCCCGATGGCGGAGTCCTCGAGGCCGTAGACGCGGCAGCTTTGAGAGCGGCCCGGCAACACGACCCGATCGGCCACCTGGAACGGCGCGGCCCGGTGCGATGCCGCGAGCCCCAGGTCAGCCCCGGTCTCCTCGGACAGGGCGAGCACCCAGTTCTGTGTCTTGGCGTATTCCTGCAGGCGTTGCGCCAAGTTGACCGTGTCGCCGATCACCGTATAGGCGAGCCGCGCCGAGCCGCCCACCGCGCCCGCCGCGACCGGTCCGGTCGCGACGCCGATGCGCAGCCGCAGGCTCTGCCCGGCCAAGGGCTGGGCCGCGACGCGCTCGAGGATCGTCCGGCCGGCGGCCGCGGCCCGGCTCGCATGACCCGGCAGCGCGTCGGGCAGATTGAAAGCGGCGATCAAGGCGTCGCCGGCATAGCCGATCACGATTCCGCCTTCGGCGGTGATGCCCTCGCCCGCCATCTCGAAAAGCTGGTCGAGGACTCGGACCGATTGGTCCGGGCCGATCTCTTCGCAGAGCGTGGTGAAGCCCGCGACGTCGAGGAACAAGATCGAGGCCTCTCGCGTGACCTGCGCCGGTCGGCCCGAGGAATCCAAGTCGTGCACCACCCGGTCCGGGACGAAGCGTCCGAATAGCGCCTCGGCGCGCGCCCGGTCGCGCTGGGCGTGCGCCTGCCGCAACACGAAGCGGCGCGCGCGCTGGACCACGAGCGCGAGC
>JAWWCG010000489.1:0-3548 GCA_033720555.1 Kiloniellales bacterium
TCGTGTCGCTGGCGGTGTCGCGGTCTGCCATTCGTCGTCGGCTCCCCAGGATGATTGTGTCTCGCCAAAGCAAGCCATTCAGATTCAAAAACGTTTCGCGCGCGCGTTGGTTCCGTCACACGCGCGAAGGCCGGCGCTCGTCGGTCGGACTCGTCGGTTGGACTCGTAGATGTGGATTCGTGGCCCGGATTCGTGGACCTGGTTGGGCCGCGACCGGGACCGCAGCCGGCCGGCCTCAGTCCTGGCGGACCTCCATATCGAACCTGTAGCCCACGCCGCGCACGGTCTTGATCAGCTCGGGGCGCTGCGGGTTGGTTTCGATCTTGCGCCGCAGGCGGCCCACCTGGACGTCGATGCTGCGGTCGAACAAGGCGGCCTCCCGCCCGTGCGCGAAATCCAGGATCTCGTCGCGCGAGAGGGCCCGCTTGGGGTGCTCCAGAAACGTGAGCAGCAAGTCGAACTCGCCGGCGGAGAGCTCGACCGGCGCGCCATTGGGGTCGAGGAGCGTGCGCGTGTGTCGGTCGAGCTGGAAACCAGCGAAAGAGAGACGTCGCGCGGATTTGCCCGGAGCGTCGTCCGCCCGGCCCGGGGCCCGATCCGCCGCCGCGGCCGACGCGGCCGGCGCGGCGCTGCGCCGCCTGAGGACGCTGCGCACCCGCGCCAGAAGCTCGCGCAATTGAAAGGGCTTGGCGACGTAATCGTCGGCGCCGACCTCCAAGCCGGCGACCCGGTCGACCAGCTCGTCCTTGCGGCTGAGCATGATGATGCCGGCGTGACTCTCGCGCCGGAGCCGGGCCGCCAAGGTCAAGCCATCCTCGCCGGGCAGCCGGACGTCGAGGATCACCAGATCCACCGGAGTCTGCTCGAGCACCTCCTGCATGGCGGTTCCGTCGGCCGCCAGGCTGACCCGATAGCCCTCCTCCTGAAGGTATTCCTGGACCAGTTCCCGGATTTCCGCGTCGTCGTCCACGACGAGAATATGCTCTGACCCGTTCATTCCAGAACCTTGGACTCTCGAGACTCTCGGTTCGTCAGCCGAGACGCGTTGCGGCTGCTCGTTTGGCGATGTGAATGCGGACGGACCACGATGCGCGCCGCCGCCTCGTCGCCCGTGCCCCGGCCTTACGACGAATGCGACGGCCCATGTCATAGTCGTTGCAATACTTACCATATTCCGCGCCGTGCGACATCACCTCCTTACAATCGCGCGTTAGCCTCCGACCCCATTGGAGCGACGGGAGCCCAAGGCGGATACCGCGATTTCGGGCTCCCCGCCATCCATTGACGATTGGAGACAAACGGTGAACGAAGTCTATCGCGATATTGATCAGCACATTCCATACCTCCGGCGCTATGCCGGCGCGCTGGCGCAGAATCCCGCCGCGGCGGACGATCTGGTGCAGGACAGCGTGGTGAACGCCCTTTCGAAGTTCCACCTTTACCGGCCGGGCACGAACCTGCGGGCCTGGCTGTTCACCATTTTGCGCAATCAGCACATCTCCAACGTCCGCCGCAAGAGCCGGACCGGCGTCGCGGTCGACCCGGACGACGTCGCCTCGGCGCTCGCCACCCAACCCAACCAGGAGCACAATCTGACCCTCGAGGCGGTCCAGAAGGCGCTGCGGAGCCTGCCGGACGGGCAGCGCGATCTGATCGAGGTGGTCGCCCTGGACGGGCAGTCCTACGAGGACGTGGCGAAGCGCTACGGCCTCGCGTTGGGGACCGTGAAGTCCCGCATCTCGCGCGGCCGCAGCCAGCTTCGCAAGGCCTTGGAGACTGGCGCGGGGGCGCAGGAGCCGCGCGACCGTCCGGACGAGGGGCCCGGCCTGAAGAAGCTGGCGGCCTAGCGGACCCCCCAAGGATCGACATCGACGGCATCGTCGCGACGCACGAGGCGCTTCGTCGCGACGCATAAGGCGCTTCGCCGCGTCGCCATTGGCTGCTGCTGCGATCGGATATCCGTAACCTGAGAGCCTCGAGGCCGCGGCTTCGCGCACTTCCGGATCTCTCTCGAGGACGAGAAGCTGACCTTCGCCGCCGGGGGCTTACGCTTCCCGACTCGGGTCCCCGCCTTCGACCGGCCGGCGCGCGCGCGGCAGATAGAGGCTCACCGTGGTCCCGCGCCCCTCGGAGCTTTCGATCGTCAGCTTGCCGTCGGAGGCCTCGACGAATTCGGCGACCATGCTCAGGCCGAGACCGCTGCCGCTGCCGAGCTCCTTCGTGGTGAAGAAGGGGTCGGTGACCTTCTCGACGATCTCTTCGGGGATGCCGGTTCCCTCGTCGCTCACGCTGACCACGGCATAGTCACCGCTCGGCAGGTCCGTGCGCCCGCCGCGCCTATCCGGATGCCCGGTGAAGTTCGATGCGCGCACCAGGACCCGGCCGCCGTTCGGCATGGCGTCGCGGGCATTGATCATGAGATTGAGCAGGGCGGTTTGGAGCTGCGCCGGATCGCTCCAGCAGGGCCAGGCGTCCGCGTCGATTTCGCTGACGATCTGCGTGCTCTCGTCGAGCCCGCTCCGGGATAGGCCGATGGCCTCGGCGACGACCTCTTCGACCGCGACCGAGCGGGGCCGGAGCTGTTTCTTGCGCGAGAAGCTCAGGATGCGATCGGTCAGCGCCCGGCCCTGGAACACGGCTTTCATCGCGTTGGCGATCCGCTTGGCGGTCGATTCGTCGTCCTTCACGCGGCGCTCGGCCAGCTCCAGATTGCCGGCGATGACGGTCAGAAGGTTGTTGAAGTCGTGGGCGATGCCGCTGGCGAACTGGCCGAGGACCTCCATCTTCTGGGTCTGTATCAATTGCGTTTGGTCGCGCTTGTGCTGGGTGATGTCGCGCGCCTCCAAGATGATCAGGTCGACCCGTCCCTCGGGGTTGCGGATCGGCTTGAGCGACAGGTCGACGACGATGCCCTCGCCGCTCGCATATTGGGCGCGAAACTCGTCGCGCACGAAGTCGCCGGCCGCGGCCGCCGCGACCGCGCCCTGCAGGCGCTCGCTCTCCTCGGCCGCCCAGATCGGCAAGTCCCAAACCGGCGCGCCGGCGGCGTCGGGCGGCGACAGGCCGAGGCCGAGCATCGTCTCGTTGACTTCCTCGACCGCGCCGTCGGGGGCCAAGACCGCGACGAACTGATAGGTCTGGTTGAAAACCGCGCGATAGCGCTGCTCCGTCTCCTCCAGCTCCTCCTCGATCCGCGCCCGGTCGTCGCGTTCCGAGCGCAGGGCGCGCACCGCCCGGTTCGCGGTGGTGGTCGCGCGATCCTTCTGCTGGCGCAGCTCGTCGGGCGCCAGTTCGTGGCGGCGGGCCGCGCGGCGCTGGCGGTGGCACAGAACGGCCGTGACCCAGACCAGCGCCACGGTCAGGCCGCGATTGACGACGTCGGGCCCCGAGAATCCTGCCGCCGACGCGAACGCCCCGACCGCGACGAGCGCCGTCGCCAGAGCGGCGAGCCAGAGGGCGAAGGGCGGCCACGTCGACCGCCAGCCCAGGAGGACCAGGCCGACGTAGCCGACGGAGGCGGCGATGCCGGGCGCAGCTATGAGATCGAA